>JAPHQX010000015.1 GCA_026196035.1 Gammaproteobacteria bacterium | reverse complement strand
TTCAAGGTCAAGTGCGAGGAAGGCGACGTGAACTGCCTGGAGGTCCCTGCCGGGCCGTTCGATGTGACCGCACGCTACTACCTTCCGGAGCCGGAGATCATGAATGGCGAGTGGACGATGCCGAGGCCGGTGCTGAAGAAATCCAACTAATTGCCAGGAAATCGTTTTTTCAGGTGCCGGCGGAAGCAGCCCTGCCGGCGCGGTGCTCAAGCTCCGCGACGCCGGCCTGGGCATGCCTGCGGCGGTTGTACTCTGGTCGCCCTGGGCGGACATCACCGAGACCGGCGACACCTACGTTACGTTGAAAGCGGCAGAACCGAATTATCTCTACGAGAAGTCGCTTCTGTGATTCCGGCCCGTACCGTTTTGTTCGGCATCCGGGTTATGCCGGAAATATTCTTCCACTGTTCGGTATTGTTCTTGCGCTCGGCTCGGTATGGACTCTGATACCTGCGGCAGTAGCGTCAATCATCACGCTAATCAGAACCGCACTTGAAGACCGGACTTTAGAGGAAGAGTTGCCTGGCTATCGAGACTATGCACAACGCGTGCGCTATCGGTTGATTCCCGGGATATACTGAGAGACCTGAGTGATGTTAAATAAATGCCCCAGCCATGGCTGGCATGAAATTTACGATTCAATATGTAAAGACTCAAGAAATACCGGTATAGTAAGCTCATCGAAGAAGAAATAATCCAGAGAGATTTTCCTGCGTGGGGCATGAGGTTTAAAAACCTGAAGAGTTTCTCGCCAGAAGAATTGCCTGGCTTAGATATATTTAACCGAAAGCTCGATAAAGAACTGGCCATTACAAACCAGTCAGTTGCGGTTAATTTATTATTGAACTTTTTCAAAAAATACCTGACGAATCAAAGAGGCGCTACTAATCGCTGCTTGTTTTAATCGTTAAAAGCAACAACGACCTAGTTAAAATAAGAATTACCAGGAACCATAAGAACATGACAGACAATCAAAACGATAAGTATAACCACTATACAAAAATCGCATGGGCTATTTATACTTTAATAACCATTATCATTATCACTGTATTGGTTGTATTTTTCGCCCGGGATAATGAGGAACGTTTTTTCTACAGCTTAATGCCTGCAGCCATAGCTTATGTTTTTCGCCCAATGGATAAGCCATTTAGCAAACTTATTTTTAAGTTTACTGGCGTTTCTCATCCAACGGATGAAAAATAACAGACACCAGCCTGATAATTTTCTCATATTCGCGCTTCGCACGGTCATGGAAATGCATCGCATCCATTAGACTGGCATTAGATGTAACTGGGAACTAAAATACATTCATCACCCGGTATTTCAACAGCCGGTAATTATAGTCACCCACCAGGATGGTAGCTCCATTGGCGTCCTGGAGGAAGATGATTGACTCAACCTTGATGCCAATATAGGCACAAGAGAAGAGGAATAATCCAGCATAAATGATCTGGATCATAACTTAATTATTGTATCGACCAGATAATGAGCCATTACCATTTGTAAGCTAAGCTAATCATGGCAAGAATAAAACATCGCACACGGCTTAAGCGATTTATTAAGGACATCTCTGCCCATACGCCATTTGTAAAAATGGTACTTTTATTAATCGTGCTCTGGCTTATATTCTGCGCCGGGATATATCTATCAGAATCAGGTATTGAAGGCACATCGATTGATTCATATGGAGATGCATTATATTGGGGAATAGCTGCATTTTCTACAGCTGGAATTGCAGACACCCCGGTCTCTGATTTTGCCAAACTCATTGGTGGCATCTGGATTATTATTGGTTCAGTTCTATTTTTCGGAACTATCGTGGCAACGGTTACAACTTACTTTATGAGACCCATGCAACGCCCGCATAAGAAAATAATTGATACCATAGAATATAATCTTGAGCAGTTAGATGATCTTAGTGTTGATGAGCTGGATTTATTAAAGGAAACCGTCGATACACTTATCGTTCATGTTGAACATTTGAAAGAGAAACAAAGTAGAAAATAATTAAGCCGAACAAACAGACTACTCATTTATTTCATATTAGAGAGCACTTACTCTGATCTGTCTGACTATTTAAATTTATGAAAGGGTATTTTAGTGAGAGAAGAAAACCTGTCTTTACGTGCCAAATACAATATCACTGCTTTGTTTTATGATATTTTAGATTACCCCTGGGAACGGGTGTACAGAAAATGGCGACCATTACTATTAGGCGACTTACGCGGCAAAATACTGGAAGCCGGCGTAGGCACTGGACGAAACTTTCAGCACTATCATGAGAGTATTGAATTAACCGGTGTTGATCTGAGTGATGTTATGTTACGTAAAGCCGCTAAAAAAGCCAGAAAAGCCCATTGTAAAATAGAACTGATCCATGATGATGCCAGCGTGATGCAGCATGTCGAGTCGAATCAGTATGACTGGGTTATTTCTACCTTTCTTTGCTGTGTCATGCCCGATGAATTTCAGCCTATGGCATTAGAACAGTTTAGTCGCGCCCTGAAACCGGGCGGTAAATTCAGATTACTTGAGATGATTTATTCAAAGGATAAAAACATAAGAAAACGTCAGGATTTTTTCGCACCCTTTGTTGAAAAAGTCTACGGTGCCAGGTTCGACAGAAATACTCTTCAGTACATTGAAGAATCCACTGATCTCGAAATCACCAGCAAACGTTTTTTAAAAGATGATGTTTATCTACTGATTGAGGGTATTAAGAAAGGATAATGCCCTGCCCGCCTGGCAGATAAAACAAAACATTCAGATAACAAGTGAGAAGCATTTGTATTACTATTTGTCTCAGTCTTTTATTTTCTGTTTTATGAATCTTTTTTTAAATACTCTGTTACACTGAAGTCAAACAGGCCAAGACCTGACCGCATAACATCTTCAGTGGCTTTCTGATCTGCGACCCGAAGTATCGGATATCGTCATACCATCAATCTTGCTGCATTTGTCGTTCGGCCATGAACACAAGCACTACAGACGATTTATCCATCACAAAGGAAAGCACATGAAAACTACAATCAAACTCGGCATCATCAGTGCCGCTATCGCACTTGTCAGCATCAATAATGCCTACGCCTGGGGAAATGGAAATGGTTCCGGCTATGGTGGTAATAATAATTACGGATCTTCTGACGCTAATGGCAATGGAAATGGAAATGGCAGTTTCGGCTTTAGCATGAACGGCAACGGTCGGGGTAGCGGCAATGGCTACGGGAATGGCCGGGGTAACGGTAATGGCCGCGGCAATGGTTTCGGCAATCCATACAATGGTGGCTATGCACCCGCCGGTTATGGCGCACCGAATGCTTACCCTCCCGGTTATGCCGCACAAAATGGATATGGTGCACCGGCTGCTTACCCGATGCCTCCTGCTTATGGCGCACCTAATGGCTACTATGGTCAGCCCGGTGCTTATCCACCACCACACGGCTACGCTAGATAAACTGGCATCTAAAAAAGGGATTAACTGTTAATCCCTTTTTTCTTTCTACCGTTTTTTATTTATATAATTTAATTTAACAATATAAATTTCACAGGTCGATCAACCAGATGATGAAACCATTAAATTTTAGCCAGACATATGATTAAAAAACCACATCGCTAATTTCATTTTTCAGACATGGGCGCTGCATCAATACGATAAATTTCATGACAGGCGACACAATTCGTCATTAAGCCAGACAACTGCTCCAGCACAACCTGCGTATCACCAAACTGTTCTGCATCCAGTGCCAGCTGATCAAATTTACTGTGGGTATCAAAACCCAGCTTCTTAAAGTCTAATGGTAATTTTTTAATTAACGAACCCGGTACTACCTGTTGCGCTGCAGCACCCACCTGCTTTGCTGCACTGACCACCTGATCAAGATTATTATCAGTCACTCCCTGAGTAATTTGCTGAACTGTCTGCAGGAATAGTCGCATTTCACCCAGCACCAGATCACGTTCCGCTGGCTCAAGCAATAATGCCTGTCGGCCATCACTGGCGAGCACTGTTTCACCACTAATAATAAATTTATAAGTCATTATGGCAATAACAAGCAATGAGATAATCAATGCGGCGAATGTTAGCTTACAGTTCTTCATAGAGTGCCTGTTGTTTGATTAAATGAACGGCATTAAACGAATAAATCTTTTTAAATGATTTGACCTTTATCAAAAATAATGAACAATCACCAATAGACAAACCTTTAGCTATTTTTTAACACGAGATAAGACTTTGGATTTTACCTGGATAGCCGCCACCCATTCATTCACTATTCTGATTGCTCTGGTATTTACACTGGGCTTTATTGCCAAACAGCTGAGCCTGCCACCGCTGGTAGGCTTCCTGTTATCCGGTTTTATCATGAAAGCCATGGGGGTAGAAATATTCCCGGCTCTCAACACTCTCTCCGACCTTGGCATTACCCTGCTGTTATTCACCATTGGTCTTAAACTGGATTTGCGCAGTCTGATACGTCCTGAAATCTGGGCTGTTTCGAGCCTGCATGTCATCATGGTGACACTATCCTTTGGTGTTTTAATAACCATTATCAGTTATTCAGGCTTACCACTGTTTATTGGCATCAATCACGAAACCGCTGCCCTGCTGGCTTTTGCATTAAGTTTTTCAAGCACGGTATTTGCCGTTAAAGTACTCGAAGCCAAAGGTGAAATGAAAGCCAATCATGGTCGTATTGCGATTGGTATTCTGATTATGCAGGATATTTTTGCTGTGGCTTTTCTGACAGTCTCAACCAGTAAAATGCCTTCGCCCTGGGCACTTGCTGCACTCTTTACATTGATAGCCCTGCGTCCTCTATTTAACCAGATTCTAAAACGTGTGGGTCATGGCGAACTCCTGGTAATTGCTGGTTTTATATTTGCCATGGGGGGCGCATCGCTGTTTGAACTGGTCAATATGAAAGCCGACCTGGGTGCACTGGTCATAGGCATGGTGCTGGCACGCCAGCAACGGGCCTCTGAAATGGCCACATCTCTACTCGCCTTCAAAGATCTTTTTCTGATTGGCTTTTTTCTCAGCATAGGTCTCACAGCCACTATCAGCATGGATGTATTTATTACATCGCTGATACTGATTGCGATCATGCCCATTAAGGTACTGATGTTTTACTGGTTACTGAGTATGTTCCGTCTACGTGCACGTACTTCATTTCTAACCAGTTTAAGTCTGGCTAATTTCAGTGAATTTGGATTAATTGTCAGTGCTATCGGCTTTAGTAAAGGCTGGTTAAGCAGTGAATGGCTGGGGGTTCTGGCAGTGGCTATGTCACTGACTTTTATTATTGCATCACCCTTAAATGTGATGTCACATCAGTTGTATGCTCGCATAGATAAATTTATTAGCCGCTTTCAACGTCAGCAGCGTTTAATACGTGACCGCATCATCAGTACCGGCGATGCCGAAATACTGGTATTCGGCATGGGACGAGTCGGTACAGCAGCTTATGAAACGATGCGCTGGAAGTACGGTGATGTCGTACTCGGTGTGGATAACGATGCCGTGGTACTCGAGAAACACAAACAGGAAAATCGCAAAGTCATTCAGGGGGATGCGACCGATGTTGAGTTCTGGGAAACATTACAGCTTGATAAAGTGAGCGTTATCTTACTGGACATGCCAAAACCTGAAGAAAATTTATTTGCCTTTCAGCAACTGGAGGCCAATGGTTTCAAAGGCATGGTGGCTGGTACCGCAAAATATGATGATCAGGTTGAAATGCTAAAGGCCGCAGGCCTGGATGCCGCCTACAATATTTATGGTGAGGCCGGCGCCGGCTTTGCTAATCACGTAAGTGATAAATTAAGCAAAAAAATGGCCTGACAACCGGGCAGGCAAATAACGACTCAAAACCCTATCAAATACCACTTATTCTATTGGGTTATTAACTGTTATGGCTAAATTTATTCGATTTTTTAGCCACCTGAACCATTATCAACAGAGATAAACCCTGAATACCCATTATGTGACCTGGCTCATAGACATTCACTAGCTATTTATATTTTTACATACTAATATACTTATACTTAGTTATGTGGAGAGCAGTTAGATGGCATTTTTAGATTTATTTACCATCGCTGGTGTTATTATCGCAGTTGCTCTAATTGCTGTAATAGTGACTTTATGCAAATTTAATGGGGGGTGTAACAAACCTACCTGCTAGTTAAACAGCTAAATGACATTATTTCTAAAACGCCCGCTTATGTGGGCGTTTTTATTTATTGAACAAAATCAGAATGCCATTTTAGTAATATAATGACTCATGACGAACAAACCGATAAGCCTGTCAGAAGATGTTGTAAGCTGTGCAAACTGTCAGGCCTGCTGTTGTCGCCTGGAAGTTATACTGATTACCGAAACCGGTGTCCCCGATCATTTTATTGAACTCGATAAATGGGGTGGCCAGGTGATGACGAGACTGAATGATGGCTGGTGCGCCGCACTGGATAGAAATACCCTGCTCTGCACAATTTATGAGCAGCGACCACTGGTTTGCCGTGAGTTTGAGACAGGCTCATACGAATGCATTGAAGAACGAACCGATAAGCTTGAAAAACCATTAACCCGCTAAAACCGGATAATACACAATGGCAGGATCCATGCCACAGTTCAGCCGCTGAATGGCCAATACAATATAAAACTTAACTTTTTCATCCATATTGGCAATATTATTTCCTGATTCCATATTTCACTTCACAGATAAAATGTTTTTTATTTTCTATACTTCTTATTCACATTTGAGTAATCAGCCTGTTGTGCTATAGCATCTGCACTACTTCGTATGAGGCATACATATACATGGATATATCAGAGTCGATTCGTATTCAGCGAAAGCGACTATTTAAACGCATTGAATTATTATTACTCAAGTATCAGCGCAGTTATCTTAGCTTTGTTTTCTTATTTGCCATTACTGGCTATGTTCTGATTCTCGTCTTTCCGCTGCTGGTATATATAGCCAGCGAAAACATTTATAAAAATCTGATCGATAGTCAAATCATTAACTGGCAAGATACAATGGCCTGGTTTGCCCTAGCCATGTTTGCGACAATGTTCTGCTACCGTTACCTCCGATACAAGCCAGCATCACCTGCCGGTTTAACAATATCGGCAGAAAAGTTACCTGAAATATTCAAACTGGTTGAAAAAATCAACCACCATTTCAAACGCCCAACAATTCATCGCATTATTATTAGCACTCATTATGAACTGGATATTATAAAAACACCTCGATGGGCATTGCCTGTCTGGTCTAGCAATACTCTGGTGATTGGCCTTCCCCTGTTATTATGTTTTTCACCTCAGCAGTTTGAATGCATGATGGGACGCAGGCTCGGCCAGTTTTCAAAAAACCACAACATAATCACCAACTGGCTGTATCAACTACGCGCCTCATGGAAACAGTATGCTTTAAGTTATGGCAAACAGAAGTATCCAGACAGCATGATACTTAAATGGCTTTTTTCGATTTATTCTTTTTTATATTCAGCCCTGTCCATCTATGTTGTGAGAACTGATGAGTTAAATGCAGACAGCTATGCAATGGAACTTTTTAATCATGAAGATATACGTGAAATGATGACCGCTGATACGGTTTACAGGCATTATCTGGATACTAACTTCTGGCCGGCAGTCAATAAAACAGCCTTACCTATCGTGAATCCCCATCGTAAACTATCATCGATCATACATAAAATTTTACGCGGCGATAAACTTGCTGTTCTGACAAACAGGGTATTCACTACAGTCCCTGAATGGAACAGCCCTTATCCCTCACTACAACTTAGACTAGAAAAAATTGCGCATGACACTCCGTATATGCCGGAACAAACTGATGTTACCGCTGCCAGTCAGTATCTTGGTCAATCACAGAATATCGTAATTGATTTAATGGACAAGCTCTGGCTTAAACAGGCCCTGCTTAAACGAAAGAAAACCGCCCATAAAAACAACACCAAAGCCAGAAGCGGCAAATAATCTATATTAAAAAAAACCGGCTCATTTAAAGCCGGTTCTTTTGTTTTTAAATTAAAGTTTGTGAATTAATCATCCGGTTGCGGCATGGGTAGCCCTGCCAGTTTACATACCTCATGAGCAGGGTCTTTGGGGAAAAGCCTATAAATATGCTTTTCATACGCTTTCTGGTCATGAAAATGCACATTCTTTTTGCCCAGCTCCCTGACGACCTTATGCATAGTGGGCGCCGCCTGATTTTCATCGAAATACTCTCTGAAATAAAATATCAACTCCCAGTGATCATTATATAATTTAATACCATCCTGTTGAGCCATCTTTTCTGTATAGGACTCACTCCACTCATCGATATTACACAGAAAGCCCTGATCATTTGTCTCAATGCTTTTACCACTGATTTCTAACACCATGGATATTTCTCCTGTCTGAGGGGGGGGGAATGCTGCCTTTAATAAATCATAAAAACCAGAAAATTACTAAGGAAATTACTGACTTACAAAGACATTGGGTAGCCACTGACTACTTAAATTGATTATAGACAGTAATTTAAAAAAGCGTGAAGAGAGATCAGTTTTTGCTGAAATCAGCTGAGAAAACCCTGTATCTCAGTAAAGATACATAAACTATTTTTGTTACCCGTGGTAATAACTAAATACCACCCGAAGCCGTTAGCCTGAAGCGTTTTGAGAGAATTTTTCCAAAACCCAGCAACAACTGCATGGCAATATCGGGATTAGATGTTGCCAGTCTATTTAATCCATTAGGCGTTATATGCAGCACAAAACCCGGAGCTGTTGACCTGACGGCTGCAATGCGGGGTTGCTGATCAAAAAATGATAACTCACCAAAAATAGAACCCTGATGTATCTCGGCTATTACCTTATCCATACCAAAGCTACCCTTACCAATCACTTCAACCGTGCCTACCATTAAAATATAAACACCTTCGTCTTTTTCGCCCACATTGACCAGAACCTCCCCCTCATCGAACCTTATTTTTTGTGAACACTTAATCAGCGCTTCCCGCTCTTCATTAGTTAGTGACTCAAGCACCGTTAACTGCTCATCCTTACTTTTTGCCATTTGTTGCCTCACTGTTAAAATTAATTTGGAATACAGACATCTATTGTATTTATTCAATACTTATAGCACGGTATTCAATTGATTAATTTTCGATCACCTGATATCAGCTGAATTATAAACTTGTGCTTTACCCTGATGATGATTATGGTTACCACCATCCATTCCAACAGACCGCCTGAATATGAAACTCTCTATCAAGACCAACCTGATCTGGCTATTATCCGGCCCGGTATTCGCTTTGACGCTTTCCTTTGCCAACTGGTTTGTGATTGATTATTTCACCCCAGGCAAACTCAATGAAATATCAACACTGATTACCGCCTACCCCCTTGGCCTGGTCATGTCACTGCTGACACCCTGGGGCTGGCTGATGTATGGCGGCCTTCTATTAATGAATACCCGCAAGTCCCGATCCGGACTCTATTGCACCCTTGGCGGCGCACTGATTCTGGGACTGTTCTGGCCCATCTGGTCCACGGACATGGTGAGTGTTTAATTCATATTTAGCTAAAATACGAATAACGGCACAGGATGCTAATTATTTACAGAAGAGTTTTGACCCAGGTCTGTAGTTTGTATATAACATCTGGAACATGGCATTTAGGACTGATATTATTCGGTTCATTCTGTTGCACATAAAATCTGGATAAAAATGAACAATAAAACACCAAGGACACGTGCTGCCATCAGCATGCTTAACCGCCTGAATCAGGGTCATGATTTAGCCACCGTACTCGGCATGGACATCGAAATAGCGCTCTATCAGATCGATGCCACACTCAAGGTCAATACGCTGATCCAGCCCTTACGTGAAGAATTCAAATTCGATGGATCCGGGCAAAATATCATCAATGGACAGGCCCTGCTCAACCAGCGCCGTAAGACTCAGTCGATTGAATACCCCTTTAGCATGAACACATTACCTCCAGCGAATGATAAACAAAAACAGGCCATTAATACCCAGATGGATGAAATCATGGCCCGCATGGACACGGCCTGTGAGCTACTTTTATCTGAATCAGTCGAATATAAAAAGAATCTGGCTAATTTTGTTGAATTCGTTAATAGCGTTAAAGAAAAGAAAAACGAAGAATCTGCTGATTCTTCACAATAACAACTGTCAGGGGCGGCCTGCCCCTGATCCCCGCTACTCCAGTTACCTGTATTTAACTAAAGTCTTTTGCTTACCTGAGGGTAATCCCCTGCTATAATCAGCTATCAATTTGTGGAGTAGATATTTGAACCTGAAACAGATACGAATGGCGTTATATTCGTTATATTTAACCAATAAATTCGGCTTTAAACTCAAAAAAGCGACCAGCAACAGCGAAAAAAAGAAACTCCGTTATGAATACGGTAGCACCATTCTTTCCAGACTTAACATCGAAGTCAAAGTTTCCGGTCTTGAAAAAGTTGATCCTGACGGACGTTATCTGCTGCTCTCTAATCATCGTAGCATTATCGACCCCTGCCTTATTGAAGTCGCATTAAAAGATACCAATATCCTGGGCTTATGGGTTGCAAAAAAGGAACTTTATAATTCTTTTTTCTTTGGTAAGTTTGTAAGAAATGGCGGCACGATTTTACTCGATAGAGAATCAAAACAGATGGCGCAGTTTTTCAGGGAAATTAAATCCGGTTTAAACAGTGGTGCGTCGATTTGTGTTTTTCCTGAAGGCACACGCAATACTGAAGACACTGAACTGGCTGAATTCAAGGAAGGCTCACAGCTCATCGCGGTTAAAAACAGACTGCCTATACTGCCTGTGTATATCAAAACTAATGCCAATGAAATATTACATACGGCCATTAACAAACGCAGTAAAGGCCTGATCATAGAAATAGAATTTGGCGATATTATTGATTACAAAGACAGATCCATGAGTCTTGAGCAGGCTTATCGAAAAATGTTTAATATCAATTAAATAGCCCGGTACGATCATTGCTGGTATTGATGGAAGGATGACGGCTAAACAATCCATTTTATATATCCGATATTAGCTGTCATCATCACCCTAGTCTGTTTGTCATATGCTGACCAGACAGTTTTCTGATTCAGAAAATATTAACTGCCAGTTATCCAGGACCATCCGTTTCTATTATTAAATCTTAAACTTAATAATGAAATATCCAGATTACCCCTATAATTCTAATGATGAAAAATTTTATTAGCTGAAAACCCGTTTTAATTTTATACTGAACCAGAAGCATTAATGCCTATCGATCAGGATTACTCATTGTGGATATTAAATTCATACAGGAACAAACGGAACAACTAGGCAGTAGACTGATTGAGCTGGTGAGCAGTCCAGCATTTTATTCTCAGATCGGCATTATCATTCTAACCATTATCCTCGCCTACTCCTTTGCTCTATTATTAAAACTCCATTCGCCATTATTAAAACAGCCCCCAAGCAAAGGGCCGTTGTTTTTTATACGTAATGGAATTTATCAGATCCGTGACCTGCTGTTTCCCCTGTTCATTATTCTGTTTATGATGATTGCGATTGATATTAGCAATTATTTTATTAACCAAACCTGGTTAGTACGTATTTGCGAAGGTCTGGCCGTTGTACTGATGATCTACTCATTAATCAGCCGATTTGTTAGCAGTCTGTTTGTCAAAACTATGATCAAATGGATTGCAATCCCCATCGCTATCCTGCAGGTTTTTGGCTGGCTCGATCTGGTCACCAGCTATATGGAATCGCTGTTCATTGAAATAGGCAATATCAAAATAACGGCCTATGGTGTAGCCCGGGTGATGATTTTTGGCGTCATACTATTCTGGCTGGGTCGCATCTCTAACAACCTTGGACAAAAAGTCATCCGCCAGCAGGAAACGCTGGATATAGGCACACGAGAAGTTTTTGCAAAACTTTATCAGGTCACCCTGTTTGTAGTTATTTTTATTCTTCTATTACAGGTGATGGGCATTAATATAACAGCACTGGCAGTTTTCGGTGGTGCATTAGGTGTTGGACTTGGATTTGGCTTACAGTCCATCGCCTCTAATTTTATATCTGGAATAATATTATTACTTGATCGATCACTTGCCGTAGGCGATTACATTGAACTGGCGGATGGTCGCAAAGGCACTATACGTGAACTCAATATGCGTTCTACTACACTGGAAACCTATGATGGCAAAGACATCATGGTTCCCAATGAACAGTTCATTACCACCAGCTTCACCAACTGGACTCATAAAAACAAGAAACAGCGCTATTCAATAAACTTCCAGGTTGCCTACAGCACTGATCTTCATAAACTATTTGAAATACTTAAACAGGTTGTTTCCAGCCATCCAAAAGTACTCAGCGGCCCGGACCTGCCAATTGAAGAAATTGCGGACGCAGAAATCAGCGGCTTTGGTGATTCTGGCGTTAATATTCTGATCGAATTCTGGATGGAAGGTATCGATGATGGCGAGCATCGTGTTGGTGGTGATTTACTACTTATGATCTGGGATGCATTAAAAGAAAATCATATCGAAATTCCATTCCCACAACGTGAAATTAAAATTGTAAAAGTGGGTGAAGGCATTAAACTCTAAAAAACTGAAAATGAAACCCACAAATCGTAACCCGGCATACTGGATTATCATCGGCTATTTATCTATAGCACTTATACTCCTGCTTCTGGGGCAAACTACGGCCATCATTAATTATGATTTTGCTGTAGACCTCGGCTTACAGGAAAACATTAATGAAGTTGGACCATTCGGTATTCAGGTTAATCGCGCCTTCGCCGCAGCTGACACGCTTGTTTATATTCCATTAATCACGGCTTCAATTATTGGCCTTATTTTAAGGAAACGCTGGTCATTATTAACGACAGCAGCGGTCATGGGAATTTCTATTTACTGGGCAACAACAATTACTTTGATGCTGACTTTTCTGGAAAACACACCCGGCTATCATCTTCAGCCAGGTCTGGAATACGTATTCTTTCTGGCCACTTTTATACTATTCGGGACATGGGCTCTGCTATACCTGATATTTCGAGGGAAAACCTTAATAACTTGATCATAAATACGTGCTGTCAATTACTGATATATAAATCCATATCATCTCCCACTAACCGCATTACACTTTTATAACCCATTTGAATGACATACAAATTATCTGCCAATCATGCACTGGCTTTTGCACTATGAATAACTATACTTGCAAACAACCATATTTTTTGTACAGTTATTCACTACGCAACCACCTGGTCAGGCAACTAATAGAAATTCAGGCCCATTTATGAAACAAATATTCTTCACTTCGTTAAGTATCAGTATCGCCACACTATTCTGGCTCTTCGATTCATTAATTCATTATTTTATCTATGGCGAAGTACAACTGGAAATAATCCCTGAAGACTTCAATGAGTTATGGATGCGTACTGTTATCATTATTCTACTGATATCTTTTGGAATATTTGCTGACCTGTTTTCAAAGAAATTACTCACAAAGGAAAAACAACTGGAAGCCCTGAAAATATACAACTCAATGACATTTGCAACTCACCACATACTCAATAACCTACTTAATCAGATGCAGTTATTTCGAATGGAAGCCCAAAACTCCAAGGACTTTAATCAGGATATTATCAAACAGTATGACGATGCCATTAAAGAAGCCTCTAATCTTCTTAGTAAATTATCTGACATTGAAAGTATTACGGATACTAATATCCTGGCATCCATAGATCCTAACAATAAAGACACAACCCCGTTAACCAACAATATTAAATACGCCAGTAACAAATAGCCATAAGCTCAGTTATTACTGGCGGCTTAAGTGTGCTTACAAATCACACTAATTGTATACAACATCAGCATTCAATTCATACCTGCTCAAACAAACATCACCTGTGAACGCATACTATAGAGCACAAATAAAACCTCTTCCTGTTCTCTCTGGCCAATGTTATTTTTTGCCAGTGCATCCAGGGCATCATCCAGAACAGCCATAAATTCTGCATTTGAGATATTCATACCTTTATGTGCTGCCAGCATATCTTTACCCTTATAAACATCAGGGCCACCTGTACCTGCTATAAAAAATGTGGCCGCCGCATTTTTAAGTTTTGAGGGGGCGCTATTTTCAAAACGTTTCGCAATTGCCTGATTAGCCAGATGATTATCGATAACATCATTGGCAATATTAGTAATACCTTCTGTCCCACCCAGTCTTTCATATAATGATTCACTCATTTTCCTTCTCCTCTCCATATTTCATGAGTTTTATTTTCTTCTTGATACTTGAAGTGGATATAACTTAACATCAGGCAAATAAGCTGAGAAGTACAGATTCTGTAGTACAGTTAAATACTCAATAACAGATTGAATTAACATGGAATATAAATATGAAAATTTATGGTCAATTCTGCCCTCTTGCTCAGGCTACCCAGTTACTCTGTGAACGATGGACCTTATTAGTTGTACGGGAACTAATCGCCGGTAGCACACGATTTAGTGAACTACAAAAGGGCGTACCTTTAATGTCACCCACCTTATTATCAACACGCCTTAAACAGCTAACACAGGCGGGTATCATCGAACTCAATGGTAACAAAGGCAACCGCACTTACCAGCTGACAGATGCAGGATTAGAATTACGCCCGATAGTTGAACTCATGGGCGCATGGGGACATCGCTGGGCACGTTCCAGCCTAAATGATGAAGACCTGGACGCTGGTTTATTAATGTGGGATATGCGCCGCAGCATCGACCCAAGTATTTTTCCTGAAGGGCGCATTGTTGTACAGTTTGAATATGCCGATGCACCTAAAGGTGCTCGTGACTGGTGGCTGGTATCTGAAAATGGTGAAATCGACCTGTGCCTGAATGATAATGGATTTGACGTTGATATTGTTATCAAGTGCTCACTTAAAACAATGACAGAAGTCTGGATTTGCCAGCAACCGTTTCTTCAGGCGGTTAAACAGAATAATATTAAAGTCATCGGAGATCCAAAGCTTACTAACAAACTTCAGGACTGGTTACGATCAAGCCCGTTATCGAGACTGGGCACACTGGAAGAACTACCCACTCTCGACTGGAGTTATGCCTAAAACATCTTAAATCTTTCAGCCAATTTTTATCCTAAAAAAGAGGAACCCAATTTGTCAGCTAACACCCCCCCGCTAACTGAACAACCACAAACTATTTCATTCTCGGAAGCTTTCTTCTACTGGCTAAAACTGGGTTTTATTAGTTTTGGTGGCCCGGCAGGTCAAATCAGCATGATGCATCAGGAACTGGTTGAAAAACGTCGATGGGTTTCAGAGCATCGTTTTTTGCACGCTCTGAATTACACCATGGTGCTACCCGGACCAGAAGCCCAGCAACTGGCCACTTATATTGGCTGGTTAATGCACGGGGTATGGGGTGGCATTGCGGCCGGTGTTCTATTTGTACTGCCATCTTTGTTTATTCTTATAATTCTAACCTGGATTTACCTGGCATTTGGCGACCTGCCAGCCGTTGAAGGTATTTTATACGGCATTAAACCCGCAGTGACCGCGATTGTTGTTTTTGCCGCTTACCGCATTGGCTCCCGCGCCTTAAAAAATAATATTCTGCTTGCTATGGCTGTGCTGGCCTTTATTGCTATTTTTGCCTTCGATGTCCCCTTTCCTTATATTGTCATCGCTGCAGGCATTATTGGATATCTGGGGTCACAAGTTGTGCCTGATAAATTCATCGCTGGTGGTCATCATGATGCCAGCGATAAATCTTATGGTCCGGCCATCATTGATGACAATACGCCCATAGCCGATCATCAACGTTTCAAATGGAACCGGTTTGTAACTTATCTGCTGGTCGGCCTTATCATCGGCGCAGGCATTTTAGCCCTGCTTACAATGAGTTATGGATGGGATGCAACACTCACCAAAATGGGCTGGTTTTTTACCAAAGCCGCACTGGTCACCTTTGGTGGTGCGTATGCGGTTTTACCTTATGTCTATCAGGGTGGCGTTGATCAGCATGCCTGGTTAACCGGCACACAAATGATTGATGGTCTGGCTCTGGGCGAAACCACACCCGGACCACTCATTATGGTGGTGGCCTTTGTCGGGTTCGTGGGTGGCTGGAGCAAGGAGATCTTTGGCCCGGATATGTTACTGCTAGCCGGTGTAGCTGGCGCCAGTGTGGCCACATTATTTACTTTTCTACCCTCATTTCTGTTTATCCTGATGGGTGCACCCCTGGTAGAAGCGACCCGACATGATATTGGTTTTACTGCACCCTTAACAGGTATCACTGCTGCGGTCGTGGGTGTGATTCTGAATCTTGCTTTTTTCTTTGCCTACCATGTACTCTGGCCAGAGGGTTTCGACGGCCAATTTGAATGGTTTTCAGCTTTGATTGGAGGCGCGGCATTTATTGGCCTGTTCAGATATAAAATCGGTATTGTTTCAGTAATTGCGGCCTGTGCTACAGTGGGTCTGAGCTATTCTCTGTTACTCTAATCACTAGCATATATAAAAATCTTAAGTCATGAATAAACACGAAACCATTAACTATATTGAATTCCCATCAAAAGATATCCCACTAACAAAGACTTTTTTTAAACAGGTATTTGGCTGGAACTTTGTGGATTATGGCCCTGAATATACAGCCTTCACCAGCCAGAGTCTTAACGGCGGTTTTTTCAAATCTGATTTATCCGCAAACACCCGAACCGGCAGCGCACTGATTGTTTTTTACAGTGACATCCTGGAGTTTACACAGACAAAAATTATTGAAGCAGGTGGTTCAATTATTAAACCTGTATTTTCTTTTCCCGGTGGCCGTCGATTTCATTTTACCGACCCTAATGGTAATGAATATGCGGTCTGGTCAGATAAATAAAATCGTTTAGCGCCTGACTATCAATAGAATTATTGTATTTATGCTGGATTTTGGACAGAAACATGACATAAACACCTCTTCTTTATTGTTAATATTTATATAATTAATGTTATAAATAAGGAATCACTATCTGGAGACGCCATTATGAATGACAACGACACCAGCCAGGATACTGAATTAGTTGAATGCTCACAATGCCTCAAGGAAATCCCGCTGAGTGAAGCCAAAAGCTCAGAAGGCGCCGATTATGTGGCCCATTTCTGCGGGCTTGAGTGTTACGACAAATGGATCAAGGAAAAACAGGATAAAGAAGATTAAATGCCCAAGGGCTGGACCTGATTAATATTGATCATTTATATCCTGATTTAATCAGGCCCATCCTCCTCATCAGAAGCGTATCATAACTGACATGTCATAATTGACATGCTCTGGCTACACCCAACCGTACACAAAACCATACATCTGCTATAGTATTTAACTAACAAAAGGTACTCATTAATAAATAATTTTCTAACATCACATACTATCGAATGACAATAAATCAGCCTCGACAACTGACCAGCATATGTTTTCTTTTATGCATTATAATTTTTACCATTGATATCTCATTGCCATTAGGCGTAGCTGCAGGCGTTCCCTATATCATCGTGATTCTTACAACCTTATATATTCCAGATAAAAAACCTACGATTTACTTTTCCATAATCACATCCCTGCTGGTTATTCTTGGAATATTTACCTCGCCGTCAGGCGGAGAAGAGTGGAAAGTTTTATTCAATCGAGGACTCGCCTTATTTGCCATTTGGTCAACTGCATTTGTTATATTACTCAGAAAAAAATCAATCGATGAACTTTTCATATTGAATTCACAACTTGAAGATATGGTCACAGAACGTACCGCTGAACTTGAGAATACACAGGCTGACCTTATAGA
>JAPHQX010000041.1 GCA_026196035.1 Gammaproteobacteria bacterium | reverse complement strand
TTCTGCATAACCGCCATCACCGTGTTATGTTCCATTTCCGCACTTTCCTGTATCGACATCGCCTGATGTAATTCAGGATCAAATTGCTCACCATGAGGGTGAATTTCTACGATATTGAATTTTTGCAGAGCGGATTTCAGCATATTCAGCGTCAGCTCTGTTCCCTCTTTCAGGCTTTCAATAGTGCTGGAGTCATGTGCTGCCGCATCAAGACCCAGTTCCATACTATCCATAACAGGTAAGAGTTCAGCCACAAACTTCTCAATTGCAAATTTGTGTGCATTTTCCAGGTCACGCTGGGTTCTGCGTCTAAGATTATCCATATCAGCTTTGATTCTAAGCAACTGGTCCCAGTTATCTGTGGCTTTCTTCTCGGCCTGTTCAAGTTTCAGCTTCAGTGATTCAATAGTTTCTTCTGAATCGGCTGAGTCGTCGACGGTTGAATTAGTAGCAGTTTCTTCTTCCTGCATTTCATCAACTTCTGTTTCTTGCTCGAGGATTTCCTCGTCAGACATATCTTTACTCCAAAATAAGCTGAAATAATAAGGTTTTTATATGGATTTGCTATATGGGGATTAAATTTTGGGATTCAAGGCTGATCCTAATAATCGTGCAGTAACATCAACCACTGAAATGATATTACTGTATTGCATACGCGTCGGACCAATCACGCCCAGTACACCTATGGCATTACCATCCACCGAATAAGGCGCGGTAATGATACTGCAATCGCCAAATTCATCAAGACCGGCTTCACGACCAATAAAAACCTGGATATCTTCAGCCTGAATACACTGATCCAGCAGACTCAGCATGTCGCGTTTGCTTTCAAAAAAGTCGAATAGTTGCTGCAACTTTAGGGTGTTTTCAAGCTCGTTAAAACGTATCAGGTTGGTCTGCCCCTGTAATCGGTAGTCTGACTGATCATTGTCAGAGGCATTTAATGCCTGGCTGGCAATGTCTACAGTGGCTTTCATCAGGTCATCTACCTGTGAACGGGCATTTTTTAATTCATCAATTAACTGGCTGCGCACAGCAAAAATGTCTTTACCTGAAAAATTATGGTTCAGGTAGTTGGCAATTTGAGTTAATTCATTCTGTGCATATTCACGATCAACATGAATCACCCGATTCTGAACTTCTTTTTCATTGACCACCAGAATCGCCAGAATACGTTTATCTGACAAAGGTAGAAATTCAATATGACGTAAGGGCAAATGTCCGCGTTTGGGGATGGAGATAATACCGGCCATATGAGTCATATCAGATATTAAACTACTGGCAGTATTGATCAGCGTATCCTGATCCTGATCAGGATTAAGCTGCTGCTTCATTCGGTTGAGCAGTGATTTTTGCAGTGGCTGGACTTCAAGAATTGAATCAACAAATAATCGAAAGCCCTTTTCTGTGGGTATACGACCCGCTGATGTATGGGGTGAAGTCACTAAACCCATATGGTCAAGCCTGGCCATTACATTGCGAATGGTCGCTGTACTGATTTCCAGCTTTGCAGCTTCTGCAAGCGTGCGTGAGCCAACCGGGTGACCATCACTGACATAACAGTCAATCAGGGTCTTGAGCAGATATTGAGCTCTGGTATTTAAAATCTGAACCGGTGGTTTAGTGTTTTCAGGCATACAATCGGGTGAAGGCAAAATCTATAATATATTGAATCATGAAATTATGATGAGATTGCCAGAAATGGTCAATAATTCGATTTAATTTTGCCGAGTAAGATGACCATCTTCAACGGCATAAATAATGTCCATCTGCTCAGCCAGCATCATATCGTGAGTGGCAATGATCAGGCTGGTTCCGTATTCCTCATTAAGTCGTAGTAGAACTCTAAAGACCTGCTCGGCTGTCGCCTTGTCCAGATTACCTGTGGGTTCATCGGCGCATATACACTGAGGTTCATTGACCATGGCTCTGGCAATAGCGGCTCGCTGACGCTCACCACCGGATAATTCAGCCGGTTTATGCTCCAGTCGTCTTGTCATCCCCACTTTTTCAAGTAATACATCAGCTTTACTCATCGCCTGATAGGGCGGCATGCCTTTAATGAGTGCCGGCATGGCTACGTTTTCCTGAGCCGTAAATTCTGGCAATAGATGATGAAACTGATAAATAAATCCAAGTTTTCGATTTCGTAAACTGCAACGATCGACTTCTTTCATTCTGATGATTTCATGATCATCAATAAAAACCTGACCTGATGTTGGTGTGTCCAGGCCACCGAGTAAATGCAGTAATGTACTTTTGCCTGAACCAGAGGCCCCAACAATGGCAATTTTTTCTCTTGCTCTCACCGTCAGGTTAACATTCTTCAGTACCTGGAGTTCCCCACCACTACCTTCCTTGAAGGATTTGCATAAATTAACCGCCTCCATAACAATCGGATTGCCATGATTTCCCGGTAAAACGATTGAGGGGCTAGATGTTTGACTGGACATGCTTATTCATACCTCAGCGCATCAGCAGGTTCTACTTTCGCCGCACGCCATGCAGGATATATTGTGGCTAAAACGGAGAGTAAAAATGCTGAAACTGAATAAACGACGACATCTTTAACATGAATATCTGCTCTGATTTCCGTAATGTAATAAACATCAGCAGGCAGAAACTTGGTATTAAAAAACTGTTCGACTGTGGTGACGATTTCATTCACATTCAGGGCGATAGGAACACCTGCTGAAACCCCCAGCAGGGTGCCTATCAATCCAATAATCATTCCCTGAATAATAAAGATCACCATCAGGCTGCCAGGTGTCATACCCAGGGTTCTTAATATGGCGATATCAGCCTGCTTATCTGTCACAGTCATCACTAATGTTGAGATAATATTGAATGCTGCGACGGCGACAATCAATAATAAGATTATGAACATAACCACTTTTTCTGTTTTTAATGCCTTGAACAGATTGCTGTGCATATTAGTCCAGTCTTTAACCCAGTAATCATCGCCCATCTGTTGCTGTATTTCATAGGCAATCAGTCTGGCATTGAACATATCATCGAATTTTAATCTGAGTCCGTTTATCTGTTCTCCCAGACTGAATAATTTCTGCGCATCATTAATATGTATCAGTGCCATGGAACGATCAAATTGATGCATGCCCGCTTCAAACACGCCGGTTACGGTGAAACGACGTAATCGGGGCATCACACCTACAGGAGTAACATTAGCCTGAGGGGTAATGACTGTAATTTTATCGCCTTCATAGACGCCCAGTGCATTGGCCAGTTCTCTGCCCAGAATAATTCCATAATGCCCCGGTTGAAGCTGATCAAGTGTTCCAGACACCATCTTGTCTGCTATTTCTGAAACACCGGGTTCTTCTGCTGGCAGAATGCCGCGAATAATGGCACCAGAAACACGACCAGAATTACTTAACATGGCTTCTGCCTGTGTATAAGGCGCCGAGTCAATAACATGAGGATAGGCGGCGGCTTTATTCTGGATCGGTGTCCAGTCAGTTAGATAACCATTGTATCCCGATATGGTGGCATGAGCCGTCATACCCAGAGTACGTTCACGCAATTCCTTACCAAAGCCATTCATAACGGATAGAACAACAATCAGTGCTGCAACACCCAGTGCTATACCCAGCATAGAGATCATGGCAATGAACGAGACAAAGCCACTTCTACGCTTGGCGCGGGTGTAACGTAAACCTATATAGAGTTCTTTGGGTCTAAACATGGTGTTAAATTAAAGCACACAATTAATATAATAGTTATTCTGGGTATTATTTATAATTCTACGGGTATTGCTGTATCTATTTTAATGGATTGCAGATTGATGCTGGTTCTATAGGCAATCACTTCAACACCTATATCAACTGCCTGTCTTAATAACTGGCCGTATTCAGGATCAATGCTATCTGCGGGCACCATAGTATCAATATCTGTCCGCATAACAATGAACAGCATCACAGCTCTATGCCCCTGCTTAACCTGAGATATTAACTCACGTAGATGTTTTTGTCCCCGTTTAGTCACTGCATCAGGAAAAGCAGCCAGTCGATTAGCAATTTTCAGGGTGACATGTTTGACTTCTACGTAGCAGAACTCATTATTTTTTGTTAATAACAGATCGATTCGACTCTTCTCATCACCATAAACGACTTCTGTTCGACAGCTGGAATAACCTTCCAGTTCAGAGATTAAATTTTCATCAATGGCCTGTTTCGCAATTTTGTTGGTCAGGCCTGTGTTAATACAGGCCAGTGCTTTATCTTCCAGTTCTACCAGTTCCCAGCTATAGGGATACTTACGTTTTAGATTAGTTGATTTGGTTAGCCAGACACGGGCGTTTTCAGGCTGGCAACCGGTCATGGCACCGGTATTCGCACAATGGACTGTCATTGTATTTCCATCATTCAGACGTACATCAGTTAGAAAACGTTTGTAACGTTTAATTAGACGCGCTTCTGTTAATCCACTGGTATAATTCATTGCTATGTCAAATATTAATTCTAAATATACATTATTGCCTGAATGGGCAGCTCAGTCTGCTGTCATGCTGACATGGCCGCATAAAAATACGGACTGGGCAAGTAATCTTACTGATGTAGAGCTTGTTTATAAAGAACTAGTAAAAGAAATTAGTAGCCGGGAAAAAGTTCTGATTGTCTGTCAGGATATTTCACATCAGCAACATATAAAGTCAGTAATTAATTCAGATGAAATAATTTCACAATGTCAGTTTTCCATTGCCCGGTCAGATGATAGCTGGGCACGTGATCATGGACCGATTACTGTAAATAGTGCAAATGGATTAAGGTTACTGAATTTTCAGTTTAATGGCTGGGGAAATAAATATAAATCGAGTTTTGATAATGCTATTAATCAGACACTGGCCACGACATCGATTTTTTCCAGCGAGCTTGTAGATGTTCCATTTGTTCTCGAAGGTGGCAGCATTGAAACCGATGGTAATGGCTCATTATTAACCACAGAAAACTGTTTATTATCGGCCAGTCGCAACCCGGACTTTTCCATTGAGACCTGGAATAAAAAATTACAACAATATTTTGGCACTGAAAATATTCTCTGGTTAAAGCATGGTCACCTGGCGGGTGATGATACTGATAGTCATATTGATACCTTAGCCCGATTTTGTAATCAAACGACCATTGCTTACTGTAGTTGCAAGCCTGACGATGAACATTACCCGGCTTTAAAAGCAATGGAGGCTGAACTCAGGGAAATGAAGAATACAAAGGGTGACGCTTATCATTTAATAGACCTGCCCCTTCCTGATGCTATTTATGATGATGGTAATAGACTACCTGCGACCTATGCTAACTTTCTAATTATTAACAAGGCTGTACTGGTACCTGTTTATAATGATCCTCAGGATGAATTAATTTTAGAAAAACTTTCAGCTATATTTACAGACAGAGAAGTGATTGGCATTAATTGCTTGCCGATAATTAAACAGTATGGCAGCCTTCATTGTCTGACTATGCAACTACCCGCTGGTGCACTGGTAGAATGATTAAATTAGCCCTAATACAACATAAATGTCAGCTCGATATCGCTGAAAATATTAATCTCATCAGCAAGCAGATAGAAGTTGCTGCCCAGGCTGGTGCTAATCTTATTCTGCTTCAGGAACTCCACAACAGTGTTTACTTCTGTCAGCAGGAAGTCACTGATAATTTTGACCTGGCAGAAACCATTCCAGGTTCGAGTACTGAACATTATAGTCAACTTGCCAAACAATATAATCTGGTGATTGTAACTTCATTATTTGAAAAAAGAGCCAAAGGTCTGTATCACAACACGGCTGTGGTTCTTGATACTGATGGCAGTATTGCGGGAAAGTATCGAAAGATGCATATACCCGATGACCCGGGCTTTTATGAAAAATATTATTTTACGCCTGGTGATCTGGGGTTTGAGCCAATTACAACATCCATAGGTAAACTGGGTGTACTGATTTGCTGGGATCAATGGTACCCGGAAGCGGCAAGAATTATGGCCTTAAAAGGGGCTGATATTCTTCTCTACCCGACAGCTATTGGCTGGGATTTAAACGATGATGATGCAGAGCAGCAACGTCAGCTAAATGCCTGGATAACCATTCAACGTAGTCATGCGGTGAGTAATGGGCTGTATATGGCTTCGTGTAATCGTACGGGGTTTGAAGTAGAAGCAGCGGATTCATCTACAGGTATTAATTTCTGGGGAAATAGTTTTATTGCTGGACCACAGGGTGAAGTCATCAGTCAGGCGAGCAATGATAAAGCGGAAATAATTTATGCGGACATTGATTTTAATCAAACTGAAAAAGTAAGACGTGTCTGGCCTTATTTGAGAGACCGTCGTATAGATAACTATAAAGACATTCTAAAAAGATACATTGATTAGCGATACTGGAGCAGATTTAATCTGACAGTTGGTAAGATTTAAATTCAACCATTGCAGAAATAGAAAATCTCAAAAGAAAACGCAAATGAACGCTAATAAACGCAAATTTATACAAATAATAAATTCATGTTAATAGTTACTTGTCATTCTGAATGCAGTAGGAGGATCTTAAACATCAGGTAACAGTTTATTTACCTATGCTCAGGATGAGCATAAAATAATAAATCTTAATTTGCGTTGCTTGCGTTCATTTGCGTTTTCTTTTATATCAAGCAATAGTCTTAAAGGTTGCTAAAGAGACTCGCTTTATACAAATGTTGCCAGGCCATACCCGAAGCTTTGAATGGTTTCCTCAGATCAAGATTAAACTACTAAATAATTATATTTTAAATTATTTTATAATAAAAAGCCCCTTCAAGGGGCTTTTTATTAATCATAGGTTAACATCTTATTAACCAATCCCGGGATTGCCTTTTACATTGACTAACCTGGGTGTATTCAGCTTTTTAATTTTCAGCTGACTATTAGAGCGAATGTAATCAGCGGTTACATCCCAGATGGGTCTTCCCTCTGCCTGTGAATTCACAGTTGCCCAGCCTGCAACTTTATATGTTTTATTGGCATCGATTTTTTTTCCGTTATCCAGAGTCATATCACTGATACGCTTACCAAAGGTTTTATTTGGATCAAGCACATAGTCCATACCGCCGAGACGAACCATATCCCCTCCCTGCTGATAATAGGGGTCTTTGTTAAACAGGTTGTCACAAACATCTTCAAGAATATTTTTAATATCCTCACCTTTCATCTCTCGAACATAGGTTTCAGGATATGTGGTTGCCGTTTGATCCATTACATGTTCCATAGTAATGGGTTGGCCTGGTAAAACACTGGTGCCCCAACGGAAACCCGGCGATAAAGAAATTTGTGCATCACTTTCAGCTCTTAAAGCATCACAGATGACCTGATCAAAAGTCCCGTTAAAGTTTCCACGACGATAAAGTATCTCATCAGCTGTACCCAGTTTTTCAGTTAGCGTATCAAGATAAGGTTTTCGTACTTTATCTATGTACGTTTGCATTTCTGCATCGGCTTCTAGCATATTTGAAAACACAGGAAGTAACCGGTAGCGATAGTCACGAATCTTCCCGCCACGCACATCGAAATCCATGACTGCAAGATATTTACCATTAGAGCCAGAATTAGTAACCAGTGTTTTACCTGCTTTGTTTTTTACAAGTGAAGGCCTGGGCATTGCATCATGAGTATGACCGCCAAAAATAACATCGATACCTGTCACACGTGATGCCATCTTAAGGTCTACGTCCATGCCATTATGGGAAAGCACGACAACAATATCCGGTTTTTCTGTATCACGAATTTTATCAACAATTTTCTGCATTGCAGAATCGTTAATCCCGAAACTCCAGTCAGGAATAAAACGACCTGGATTGGCGATAGGTGTATAGGGGAATGCCTGACCAATAACCGCAACTCGGGCACCACCTATTGTTTTAATACTGTAAGGCTTAAAAGCATGGCCGGTATCTTCATCAAATGCAGGGGCACCACCAAATAGCGCTTCTTCTTTTACAGTAACATTCTGTGCAAGAAACTCGCCTTTGAAGGCTTCAATATTCTTAAGTACTTCTTTATCTTTGTAAGTAAATTCCCAGTGCCCTGTCATCAGGTCAACACCTAACTGATTACAGGCACCTACCATATCCTGCCCTCGTGTCCATAGTGCGGTAGCCGAACCTTGCCAGGTGTCTCCACCATCAAGTAATAGACAATTGTTTTCGCCCCGTTCTGCACGCACTTTTTTAACCAGACTCGCCAGATGAGCAAAGCCACCGACTTTTCCATACTGTCTGGATGCCTCATCAAAATTGAGATAGGTAAAGGCATGAGCCTGAATGCTATTAGCAGGAATCTCAAAATGTTTCAGAAAATTATTTCCAACAATATGAGGAGGTTTACCATAGGCATCACCGAGTCCAATGTTGACATTAGGTTCGCGAAAATAAATGGGTAAGAGTTGTGCATGACAATCGGTAAAATGCATCAGTGAAACATTTCCGAACTTTGGTATTTCATACAAATCTGAAGGTTTGCGATTCATCGCAAAAACTGAACCGGGCAATAAACCTGAAGCACCGGCCAGGCTCATTAACTGTAAAAACTCACGTCTTGATATAGACATTCGGAAACTACCTCTTAAACAAAAAATATGTTTTAACTTTAATTATCAGTTACAGGATATTCCGCTGAATTTTAAATCCGTATAGAAGTACTATTGATAAAACCGTTTTTTATTATATTTATTAAGGGTTTATTATTTTGAAAGTCTAATAATATCAGTTTATTGCCTAATGTCATAATTTTTTATTTTTTATATAGCTTTAATAACCTGTAACCCAGTAACAGACCCAGTATTATAGCGAATATTAGAGGTTGGTAATAATCGGCCTTAACCATCCAGAAAAAATGGATAATGACCAGGATTGCAATTAAATAAATAGACTGGTGTAACCGTAACCAGTTCTTTTTTAGCTTTTTTATCATGAATTTATTTGAAGTCAAAGCTAATGGAAATAGTAAAACAAGGGATATAAAGCCAATCGTAATGAAGGGTCTTTTGATAATATCTTCTATTATTTCGAGCCAGTTAAAATAATGATCAAACCAGATGAAGGTTAAAAAATGTACACAGGCATAGAAAAACGCATATAAACCGAGCATTCGTCTGAACTGTAATAATTTAAACCAGCCAAATAGCTGCTTTAAGGGCGTAACGGATAAAGTTATCAATAAAAAATATAATGCCCAGTCCCCCATTCTCCGGTTCATGGTTTCAACTGGATTTACACCTAGTGCATTATTAAAGGCACCATATAAGGTCAGCAAAAACGGGATCAGGCAAAGACTGAAAACAATAAAACGCCAGTATTTCATGTGATTAAAAATATTTACTTAAGTCCATACCTGTATACAGGCTAGCTACCTGGTCAGCATAGCCATTAAATAAACGGGTTTTTATCTTAGGTTGCCAGAATGGGGCGCCTATTCGACGTTCGGTCCCCTGACTCCATCTGGGGTGATCAACATTCGGGTTAACATTTGAGTAAAAACCATATTCCGCTGGCGCTGTTTTATTCCAGGTGCATACGGGTTCTGTTTCAGTAAATCGAATTTTAACAATGGACTTAATGCTCTTGAAACCGTATTTCCAGGGCACAACCAGTCTGATGGGTGCACCATTCTGATTAGGCATGGTTTTACCATACAGGCCGACGGCCATGAGTGATAAGGGATTCATTGCTTCATCTATTCTCAGCCCTTCGGTGTATGGCCAGTGCAGCACACGTCTTTTCTGACCCGGCATACGTTCCGGATCATAGAGTGTTGTGAACTCAATATATTTGGCACGGGACGTTGGCTCAAAGTGTTTAATCATATCCGCAAGGGAGAAGCCGACCCATGGAATCACCATAGACCAGCCTTCTACGCATCGGAAGCGATAAGTGCGTTCTTCCAGTTGATAAGGCTTGATAAAATCTTCAAGATTGAATATTCCTGGTTTAGCAACCTCGCCTTCTACTGCAATTGACCAGGGATGTGGATTGAAATCAACAGCATTATTAGCAGGGTCTGATTTACTGGTACCAAACTCATAGAAATTGTTATAAGTCGTAATTTCTTCAAAACTATTGATCGGTTCCTCCGTAGTATGCCGCCCATGAATGGCATCAGGAAAATCACTGCCTTTTGCATTAGCAGGCATGGCTATACGTCCTGCCCATGCAGCGCCAAGAAGAACAGCAGACTTTTTAATAAACTGTCGACGATTATGATAGTCAGACTCTGAAGTAATTTCTGAAGGTTTTATATCGCTTGACGACTTAATGATAATGGGCATGGGGAGGAACCTGATGTATGAGTTTATTTAAAGACCATAATTTATTTATCAGGTTCCATTTATTAGGATTTAAATACACACAGTACTTAAATCACCCGTTTGAAGCATGTGACCGTAATTTAATTATTTTTTCTCGGCAGTTATAACAAATACCCAGATTGGCTGGTCTTTAATTTTTTCCACGCTGATCAGCGTCATAATTTTCAATTTCTACATCCCACTCACTGTATAACTTAGGATATGACGCATATCTTTCCAGAGGTTGATAATCCGATCCAGACACCACCGGCACGTTGAACCAGTTTTTTCCAGGGAAAAATCGTCCGAAACCCAACTCAAGAACATTTTGATTTAAGGCATCATTAATGTGAGCTTCTATTGATGAAACTACGCATTTACGTAATGACGTACCAAAAGCAATATAGCTCCCATCTTGCTATGCATGTTATTTTTGTCCCCAATCATTAATCGACCCAGACTCGTGCATTTCTAAACATTCTCATCCATGGGCTATCTTCCTGCCAGTCATCTGGATGCCAGGAATTTTGTACAGATCGAAATACTCTTTCCGGATGTGGCATCATAATCGTTGCCCGACCATCAGTGGTTGTAAAACCGGTTAATCCCTGAGGGGACCCATTAGGGTTAAATGGATAGACTTCTGTTGCTTCAGCAAGATTATTTAAATAACGTAATGTAGAATGACTATTTGCAATTTGCTCTGTTGTTTTAAATTCAGCCAGGCCCTCTCCATGTGCTACGGCAATAGGCATACGTGAACCAGCCATGTTTCTTAACATAATCGATGGCGAATCCATGATTTCTACCAGACTAAATCGGGCTTCGAACTGTTCAGAGTTATTGCGTACAAAATGTGGCCAGTTTTCAGCGCCCGGTATTAGACCTTTAAGATTGGCCATCATCTGACAGCCATTACATACACCCAGACTAAAACTATCTTCACGATTAAAGAAGTTTTCGAATTCATCACGGGCTTTTGAATTAAACAGAATTGTTTTTGCCCAGCCTTCACCGGCACCCAAAACATCACCGTATGAAAAACCACCACAGGCAACCATGCCTTTGAAATCTTTTAAAGAAATGCGTCCTGATAAAATATCACTCATATGAACATCAATAGATTTAAAACCTGCTCTATCGAATGCTGCCGCCATTTCTATCTGTCCATTAACGCCCTGCTCGCGCAGGATAGCCATTGCGGGTAATTCACCTTTATTAATATAAGGTGCTGAGATATTTTCATTGATATCAAAAGTCAGATTTATGTTGATACCAGGGTCTTTCTCATTAAGTAATGCATCAAATTCCTGTTGCGCACACTCAGGATTATCGCGCAGTGATTGCATCTGAAAAGTAGTTTCCGACCAGATACGTTGTAATTCGGTTCTTGATCTTGAAAATACTTCCTCGGTATTACGTTGAATATTAATGCTATCTTCATTATTTAATTTGCCTAACAGATGACAAGCATCGGCAAGGCCCGCATCGATGAACTGACTAATAACATAATCGGTATCCGATGATTTAATTTGAATTACAGCACCCAGCTCTTCATTAAACAGAATTTTTATCAGATCATCGCCGAGGCCATCGATCTGGACATTTATACCAGTATGTCCAGCAAATGCCATTTCACACATAGTAACCAACAGGCCGCCATCTGAACGATCATGATAGGCCAGTAACTTGTCCTGTTTATTGAGCAATTGAATGGTATTAAAAAACTTAACCAGTAAATCAGCATTATCAAGATCTGCGGGTGTTGTACCAATCTGTTTATAAACCTGTGCGATTGCAGAACCACCCAGTCTATTTTTTCTCAGACCAAGATCAATTAATAACAATGAAGTATCACCGCAATCTGTGCGTAACTGTGGGGTTAGGGTTTTTCTAACATCCATCACGGGTGCAAATGCAGATATTATTAAGGATAATGGTGCAGTAACTGATCGTGGTGAACCATCCTGCTCCCAGACCGTTTTCATTGACATAGAATCTTTACCGACAGGAATCGCTATGCCCAGCTCCGGGCATAACTCCATTCCCACCGCTTTAACGGTATCAAATAAAAGCGCATCTTCACCCGGATGACCAGCCGGTGCCATCCAGTTTGCTGATAATTTAATATCAGATAGTTTCTCTATATAACTGGCCGCAATATTGGTAATGGACTCTGCAACCGCCATTCGTCCTGATGCCGCTGCATCAAGTAATGCGACGGGTGTTCTTTCACCCATGGCCATAGCTTCACCTGAATACACATCAAATGAACTGGTCGTCACCGCAACATCGGCTACCGGCACCTGCCATGGCCCGACCATTTGATCACGAACAATTTGCCCGGTGACCGATCGGTCACCTATGGTAATCAGGAAGGTTTTATTGGCGACCGTAGGTAATCTTAAAACACGGTTTACCGCATCATCTAAATTTATTTCAGTGCTATTAAATGGTTTTTGTTTAATGGTTACATGGTGAACATCACGTAACATTTTAGGTGGTTTACCTAACAGAACATCCAGTGGCATATCAACCGGATAATCATCAAAATGATTATCATGGACTTTTAAATCCATGGCTTCTGTCGTCTGACCCAGTACCGCATAAGGACAACGCTCACGCTCACATAAGGTTTTAAATGCCTCCAGCTTACTGGTATCGATGGCCAGTACATAACGTTCCTGAGATTCATTACTCCAGATTTCCATCGGCGTCATACCCGGTTCATCGATATGTACTTCACGCAATTCAAACTCAGCACCACGACCACCATCATTGACCAGCTCAGGTAAGGCATTGGATAAACCACCGGCGCCCACATCATGAATCCAGACAATAGGATTAGCCTCATCCTGTGCCCAGCAGCGATCAATGACTTCCTGGCAACGACGTTCCATTTCAGGGTTGCCCCGTTGTACAGAGGCAAAATCCAGGTCTTCTGCGCTGCTACCACTGGTCATAGATGAGGCAGCGCCACCCCCTAAACCAATCAGCATGGCAGGTCCACCGAGCACTACAATTGAAGTGCCAACTGGCATGGGTATCATGTCTATGTGTTGCTTACGTATATTGCCGTAACCCCCGGCCAGCATAATCGGTTTATGGTAGCCACGAATTTCTTCACCTTCATGAGCCGGCACTTTTTCTTCAAAAGTACGAAAATAACCCGCGATATTCGGTCGACCAAATTCATTATTAAATGCAGCAGCCCCCAGAGGGCCTTCAGTCATGATTTCAAGTGCAGAGACAATACGATCAGGTTTACCATGATCCGTCTCCCAGGCCTGAACAAAATCAGGGATTTTTAAATTAGAAACTGAAAATCCGCTTAAACCTACTTTAGGTTTTGAGCCACGACCGGTAGCACCTTCATCACGAATTTCACCACCAGAGCCTGTGGCTGCTCCAGGGAAAGGTGATATGGCAGTGGGATGATTGTGGGTTTCAACCTTCATCAGAATGGGCATTTCTTCCTGATGATAGCTATATTCGCCGGTTTCAACATCAGGAAAAAAACGCCCTGCCTGAGAACCATTAATGACGGAAGAATTATCATGATAGGCACTCAGAATGTTGTCAGGTGATTTGTTATAAGTATTCCGAATCATGCCAAACAGGGATATATCCTGAGCCTTACCATCAATAATCCAGTCGGCATTGAATATTTTATGACGACAATGCTCGGAGTTGGCCTGAGCAAACATCATTAATTCTGCATCTCGGGGGTTACGATCGGCTGAAGTAAAATATTCAAACAGATAATCGATCTCATCGTCAGACATAGCCAGACCAAGCGTCTGATTGGCTTCGACCAGGGCGTCACGACCACCGGCCAAAATATCAACATGCTGACCTTTTTCCGGGCTGGTATGAGCAAACAAACAACCCGCTTCATTAAAATCTCGCATCACTATTTCTGTCATACGATCATGTATTAATGAATAGAGGATCCGGGTATCAGCATCAGATAAGCGTGTGTTAGCTTTTAACTGAATATAATAAGCTACGCCCCGTTCCAGACGTAGGATATTATTGAGGCCACAGTTATGGGCAATGTCTGTGGCTTTAGATGACCAGGGTGAGATCGTCCCGGGCCGTGGGGTGACCAGAAATAACTCGCCGTCCATAGTCTCAGACTTAAAAGCAGGCCCGTAAGTCAGTAATCTGTCCAGAGTTTGCCGCTGATCAGAACTTAGTTCGCCATCAATATCGGCAAAATGCACATATTCACTATGAATAGCTTCAATAGATTCCAGATGTTGATTTAACTGTTTAAGTAGCTTTTCAATACGGAATGTAGAAAGCGCGGGGGATCCACGAAAATAATGCATTTCTAGCCTCAGGGTAGCAACAAATTAGGTATTTCTAAAAAAACGCAATTTTAAAGCAATGCGGAACCTTCGGCTACCAAACATGTCTTTATAAGTGTAGAATCTTTCGATATTGGCCAATGATGCTTAATCTATTGCCAATTACCACGAATTGGGGGCGACGTGGCTTCGACGTGGGTAGCGAAACCTTCTGGTGCATGTCGAGGAGCAGATTACCTCGTAAATACAGCTGCAAACTATTTAGTTGCCAACGACGACAACTACGCTTTAGCTGCTTAATAACCAGTTTTAAAGCCCTCTGACTGATACTCGCTTGTAGGTTTCAGATTTCAGGGGTCGACTTATACAGGCTCGCACAAAGGTCTGCCTTGAACCCGCGTGTTAAAACCCTAAAGGATCGTTGACCAAAATCCTGAATGGCTGGAGTTTGGAAAACTAAATTAAATAGCCAAATCTAAACATGTAGAGCCAAAGGCAGAGTACTTGCGGACGGGAGTTCGATTCTCCCCGCCTCCACCAAAAACAAAGGCCACCTGATTTCAGGTGGCCTTTTTTATTTGTCGTGGTTTGGTAGATGAGAGTTCCCATAGAGTTCGACAAATTTGCCCGGAGCAAATTTGAGCATGATTTCACTGAAGAAATAAAGGCAACAGGCAATAATATTATTGGTGCGATGGATACAATGAAATTGAAAATTTCATTAAACATCAGGGTTTGATGTCAGCTCGATAATTAACTTAATTAACTCTTCTATATTAACCGGTTTCATTATAAAACCAGCGATACCTTCATCATGTGCGATTTTACTGTTCACATGCTCACTGTAACCGGTACTGATAATGATAGGTAAATCAGGGCGTATTGCGAGCATGGCCTTTGACATATCAAGACCTGTTAATTCCGGCATTGTTTCATCGGTCAACACTAAATCGTAAATTTGTGGATTCTTCTCAAAAGCAGACAGCGCCTGTTTAGATCGGCTGTATTCAAAAGTTTCCGCACCGTGCATTGCAAATATTTCAGCCATCATTGAAGCAATCTGCTTTTCATCATCAACAATCATGATTCGCAGATCCTGTAATTGATTATCTATATCCAAATCAGGTTTATCAATGGTTTCAGGAATTTCACCTTCAGGAACCAGTGGCAGAAAAACAGATATCGATGTACCTTTATTTATCTGGCTTGAAATTAATATATGGCCATTTGCTGCATGAATAATACCATGCACTACGGATAAGCCCATACCCGATCCCTGGCCGACATTTTTTGTAGTATAAAAAGGTTCAAATATTCTTTGTAATTGCTGATCATTCATACCCGTCCCTGTATCTGATACTAACAATTCCACATACTCTCCACTAAATGATCTATGACATGATGCACAAATATCCGTTAAAGAATGCTTCTTTACATTAATAGTAATCTGACCATAATTATCTATGCTGTCACGGGCATTTATACATAAATTTAAAATCACCTGATGAAACTGGACGGGATTAATTTTAATATGCAAGTTATCGCTAATATTATTTGAGTTAATTTCAATAGTGGTAGGAATTGTTGAGGCCAATAAACCAACAACTTCTTCTACTAAGGGCTTTACCTGAATGATTGATATTTCATCAACTACATCATCTGATGGTTTGCGACTAAAGACGAGCATCTGAGAAACAAGCTCTCTCGCTCTGGAGGATGCCTTGGAGATTTGAACAAGATATTCATTTAATTTTTCATCTTCAAGGTGACTAATAGTAAGATGTTTTTCTATTAGTCCTGTATAACCCAGAATTGCAGCAAGCATGTTATTAAAATCATGCGCTACACCTCCTGTTAGATGACCTATAGCCTCCATTTTCTGTGCTTGCAACAGTTGTTTTTGCAACTGTTCATGCTCGGCATCTGCTTTTTTACGCTCTGTAAGATCAACTATAAATGAAATAAAATGCCCAGGTTGCATATTAATACCGTCAACATAATAAAATGTAACCTCAACCGGAATAATAGTCCCATCCTTTTTTGTCTGAGTAGTCTCAAGTTTTCCACGGTTATCACGCAAATTTTTAGATATTTCCCGAAAATCATCTGCTGAAAAATTCATGTCAATATCAGGCACACCCATAGATAACATTTCCTCACGGGAATAGCCAAGCATTTTGCAGGCAGCATTATTTATATAGATAAAATGTCCATCAAGAGGATCAACTATGTGAATGGCGATACCGACAAGATTCATAGCCATCTGAATTTCGTCAAGCCTTTGATAGGTTGCCTGAAGCTCTTTCTGGGTCTTTCTTTTTTCGGAAATATCATGACCAATAGCAAGAACACCTAGTGTGTTACCAGACTGGTCCTTTATTGTTGAGTTATACCATTCAATACAGATTTCGTGACCATCTTTTGCCAGAATCGGATTAATATTTCCAGATATTTTTATATCGTGAATAGATTCTATAAACAATTCCCTGATAGCATGCTGGTCTCTGCCTGGTAAAAAAGTCGAGAACCAGTCCTTTCCTGTTACTTCATCTTGTGTATAACCGGTCAGATTTTCCATATAAGGATTGAAGCTTACAATACGGCCACCTGTATCCAGAACAAGTATGATAACTTGCGCGGTTTCAATAAGTCGGCTGTCAAATTCTTTTTGATTGGCAAGCTCATTTTCAATCAGTTTTTGTTCAGTAATATCCTGATGCACTGATATATAAACTGAGCCAAACTGTGGACTCTCGTATGCAATAACTTTTGCATAACACCAGAAAATCCTTCCATCTTTTTTTATGTTCTTTGTTTCACCTTGCCATTGACCTGTATTTTGAATATCAGCTTCAATTTGTTTGACTATTTTTTCGGGTTCAATATCTGGTGCATTGACAATACTCACATGTTTACCAATAAGCTCACCTGACTGATAACCAAACATTTTATTAAATACAGAGTTACTATACACAATGGTAGAATCTAGAGCACTAACCAGGTACACACCTTCAGACATGTTTTGTAAAATTTGACTGTGAAATATCAAATCTTCTGCTGTTACATTTGGAACTGCTTCAAGCTCAGCAATACGTGCTTTTGCATTGGCCAGTTCGTACTCGAGTTTCTGGATTGATTTTTTCATAATTTAGAATGTTATTGCTGACTGCCTAAGCTGGCTCCAGTACCTACTAGCCCGCAATAGCCCTGAGGATTTTTAGCTAGATATTGCTGATGATAATCTTCAGCATAATAAAACTCTGTTGCAGGCATGATTTCAGTCGTAATTTTACCTATGCCCTTTTCTGTTAGTGCCTGTTGATACTGCTTTTCTGATGCCCTAGCCTGAGATAATTGTTCATCAGTGTAGGTATATATTCCAGATCGGTATTGAGTACCAACATCATTACCCTGGCGCATACCCTGCGTGGGATTATGTGCTTCCCAGAAGATTTTAAGCAGATATTGATAACTCATCTGATTCGGGTCATAAATCACCAGGACGACCTCATTATGTCCTGTCAAACCAGTGCAGACTTCCTGATAACTGGGATTAGGGGTGAAACCTCCAGTATAACCGACGGCAGTGGCATAAACCCTCTCCTCTAACCAGAAGAGGCGCTCAGCTCCCCAGAAGCATCCCATGCCAAATAAGGCTTTTTGCATATGCTCTGGAATATGATTTTTAATTGAATGACCATTCACAAAATGCTTATCTGATATAGTGACTTCATGGTCACTTCCAGGTAAAGCCATGTCAGCTGTCGGCATGTTTATGTTTTTCATAGTATAAATGCAAAAAAAATTGAATCATCATTAATTTAACTAATCACCATCAATAATATGCCAATAATAACTATAATATCAACTACTTAGTGTGTGGGTTAATATTCTGGAATTGTTCAGAAGATAATTTGATATATTCTTTATTAGCGCTTAGAGATAGGATTATGTCGGTTTTTCTTGATTTATTTTGCTAATTAAGGCAATTTATATTTCATAAAAAAATTAAGGCCTTATTTTGAAGTATCCATAATAAGGTTTGAGCTGAAATCAAATAAAAATGTAAAGGTAGTTTTTAATGAACGACTATGTAGATCGTCAACCCTCCAACGACAGACGTTCAAGAACTCGCAGAGAAATAAAACAGCTAATTGCTGAACGCAATGAAGTTCTCTCCATGTACTGTAATCTTGCAGGTTGTGATGGCACATCAGTTAACACTGATGAAATACAGCCTGATCAAATTCAGGAATTTTGTCAGTTATTGATTGATTATATTGCAATTGGTCATTTTGAACTTTATCAACGGATTTCAGAAGGTGTTGAACGGCGTCATGAAATAGTTACACTGGCCGACTCCATCTATCCTCGCATTGAAAAAACAACCCAGATTGCTGTTGAATTCAATGATAAATACGATAGTGGCAATGATCTAAGTAATATTTCTATTGAACAATTAACCAGTCATTTATCAAAACTGGGTGAAGAACTGGCAACACGTATAGAACTTGAAGACCAGCTGATTAATACTCTTTTAACGGCCAAGTCTTCAGAAGCAGCTGAAGTTCTCCAGTAAAATAGCCCCGTTTCTTAAAACAAAAAAGCCACTTATTTAAAGTGGCTTTTTTTATGGCTGAAATACTATATATATATGAACATCAATATCCAATTTAAATAATAAACATTGAGAAGTACATGAATAAAATATTCTACAGAATCATAACCGGTCTACTATTACCGTTTAGCGTGAACTCAATGGAAATAACAACAGGTCAACAAAGTCTTCAATTCCATGGCTATTTTCGTGGTGGACTGGGAATGAGTGAACATGGAAGTACTCAGACTAAATTTCAGGCCCCTGGTGCACGAGCAAAATATCGCCTGGGAAATGAACCTGAAACGAATATGGAATTAAAATTTGTTTATTCTTACGATATGAAAGACCCCGATTCAGAAAATGCCAATATTCAGGGCGTCATTATGCTGGATGGTTTCAAAAATCATGGTGATAGCACTGATTTCACCGTAGATAATCTTGCCCAGGGTTACCTGAGTTTCAATGACCTTTTTGATAATGGTGTAAAACTCTGGTTAGTCGTCGTTACTATGACCGTAAATCCATTCATATCATGAACCATTACTGGTTAAATACAGGTCAGAATTCACATGCAGGTGTAGGTTTTGAAGATTTGAGTAGCGGTGACGGCAAACTCAACATGGCCATTTTCCGCCATGAAGATAAGGACTCTAATGAATTAATTAATAATACCGCCCTGGATGTTCGCTGGCATAGCCTGCAACTGGGCCATCATTCAACACTCACGGTATGGGGGCAACTGGCTTTACGTAGTGAACAACCTGATCTGGTAAATGTAAAAAAAGAATCAGGACTAGGACTGGGTTTCTGGATTGATCACAAAGCAGGAAAAATTAAAAACACCCTGGCATTAATCCATCAAACTGGCGCAAGCATTACGCAGGCTGATTTTAATCCCCGACCTGTTCGTGAAAGTGATGGCTGGATTCTTGATGAAGCGGGTATACTTGAGATCAATAACAGCCTCACCTATGAGTCCCTACCTGACTTCTCCTATCAATGGTCAGTAGTTCTTCGACAGGAAGATCGAGGTCAGTCGACTAATTCAAAAATTAACTGGTACAGCACTGGTATACGGCCTGTTTTCTATTTCAGCAAACATTTAAACCTGGCGCTGGAAGCAGGTATTGATTATGTTGATGATGAAATCAATAATCGCAACGGCAGTTTGTCAAAACTAACAACTGTATTACAGGTATCAGCTGACAGGGGCTTTAAATCACGGCCTGTGATGCGTTTCTTTGTAACACTTGCAGACTGGAGTGACGAATTTATCGGCTTAGTGGGCAATATACCTGGTAATGCGCCATATGGAAATGATTCGAAAGGCTGGACAGTTGGCGCCCAGACGGAAGTCTGGTGGTAAGTTTTTACTTAAATGTAATTTTGAAACAATGATGTATTTTTTGATTACGCTTGAAATCTTCAGGTATAGTTTTCTGACTAATATCTTCAATGTGAAACTGTTCTAATGCTTTTTTATCCAGCCTGAATTTTCTGAAATTATTGGAAAACAACAGCTGGCCATTGGTATTTAGTAATCTCATGGCTGAATTAATCAGAAATACATGATCTTTCTGTACATCAAAAGCATTTTCCATACTTTTTGAATTAGAAAATGTCGGTGGATCAAGAAATATCAGATCAAATTTTTCCTCTGAATGCTTTTGCTCTATTAACCATTTAATGCAATCAGCCTTGATGAATTTGTAATTTTCACCTGAGAGTTCATTAAGGTAAAAATTACGTTTGGCCCAGTCCAGATATGTATTAGACATATCAACCGTGGTGACAGATTGAGCGCCACCTGCAGCAGCATAAATCGATACCGCGCCCGTGTAAGCAAATAAATTAAGTACATTTTTATTTTTTGACATATCTCTGACCATTTCACGTGTCAGACGATGATCAAGAAATAAACCCGTATCCAGATAATCTTCAAGATTGACATAAAACTTAAGGTTATTTTCGTGTACTATCTGAAAATGCTTCTGATCTGAATGTTTTTCATATTGCTTAGTGCCTTTTTGCTGACGCCGTGTTTTTAAAGCAATATGGTCATTATCGATTTTAAGTACATCGGGGATGACTGAAATTATATTTTCCAGACGTCGCCTGGCTTTACGAATATCAATAGAAGACGGAGCTTCATACTCCTGTACATGTACCCAGTCAGGATAGATATCAATAGCCGCAGAGAATTCAGGTAAATCTGCATCATAAACCCGATAACATTCTATATGACTTCGTTTTGCCCATTTTGACAAATGCTTAAAGTTTTTCTTAAGCCGATTTTCAAACATTTGACGGGCTTGTGTATCTGCTTCATCTTCTTTTTGTAAGAGATGTTCGGGTTTCGCAGGACGCAATTTATACTGAAATAGTTTACATTTAATAGCGCCATTATAAAGGCTGTTGTCTTTATGAGATCTTAAGCCAACATGTTTTGCCAGTGGTATATTGCCGGTAAACAGTGCTGCATTCCATTCGCCAAAATATCGTTTCCAGCAATCGCCCAGTTCCGCATATAGATAGGCCAGCTCCTTTTCATCACCGAGTCTTTCTCCATAAGGCGGATTAACAATCACAAGCCCCGGTGAAAGATCATCATTTGCTGCGCAATCTTCAAGACTTCTTTTTTCTACCTGAATATATTTTTCCAGGCCAGCAGCCTGTATATTTTGCCTGGCAGCCTTAACAGCAGAGGTTGATTCATCATAACCTCTTATCACCATGCTTTTAGTATTCAGATTGTTTATACTTTGCTGCTCAGCCTTTTCAACTAACGATTGCCATACCTCAGGTTTAAATCCTTTTAATTTTTCAAAGCCAAATTTTTCTCGATTTAAACCAGGAGCAATTTCTAATGCCATCAGGCCTGCTTCGATCAATAACGTACCTGAGCCACACATGAGATCAACCAGTGTCAGCGATTCATTAGGCCATCCAGAACGCATTAGAACAGCTGCTGCCAGGTTTTCTTTCATCGGCGCAGTAACACTGAATTGTCTATAGCCGCGCTTATGTAAGGATTCACCCGCTAAATCAATGCTTAGAGTTGCGCTATTACGATGAATATATAAATTAATTCGTACATCGGGATTATCACGATCAACTGATGGCCGTTGTTCGAATAACTCCATGAATTGATCAACAATGGCATCTTTCACTTTCAACGCCGCATAATGACTGTTAGTTAAATCTGAATGGCTTAAATGACAGCTAACTGCTAGCGTACCATTCAAATCAATATGATCTGACCATTTAACAGTCTGGATTTGTTTGTATAAGTCATCATCCGTCTTAACATCAAATATTTTAATAGGCATTAATACGCGACTGGCCAGGCGTGACCACAAACATACTTTGTAGGCATCTGCTAACTGGCCTTCAAAACTAACACCTGCAGAAGAAGCCATCGCATCACTGATACCTAATGATAACAATTCAGTTACAAGCAGGTCTTCGATACCTTTAGGACAACTGACAAAAAATTGTTGGGATTCTGACATGATCTAATTATTCATTAACAGATTTTTAACTGCGATAAGATCATCAGGTGTATCAACGCCAGGACCCGGCAAGTCAACAGCATCATCGACATGAATTGCAATACCGCTATAAAGCGCTCGTAATTGCTCAAGTTTTTCCGTATTTTCGAGTGCACATGCCTGCATATTAGTATAGGCATGAAGAAAACTGACACGATAGGCGTATATACCAAGATGACGTTTATAATTCCTCGCATCAGTATCAGTAATCTGATTAGATAATTCTCGATTATAGGGAATTGCAGAACGACTAAAATAGAGTGCATAGCCTTCTGCATCGGTCACCACTTTAACGATATTAGGATCAACCACATCCTCAGCTGACTGAATAGGTGTTGATAAGGTTGCGATGCCTGCCTTTGAATGATCAGCAAGATTGAGCGCAACCTGTCTTAAAATTGATGGCGGTGTTAATGGCTCATCTCCCTGAAGATTAACCACTATATCGTTTATATCCCATTGATATTTTAAACTCACTTCAGCAAGCCTGTCGGTTCCTGATGTATGTTCAGCCGACGTCATACACACCTCTGCTCCAAAGTTCTCGGCTGCATTTTGAATACGATCATCATCTGTAGCTATGATGACCTGTTGTGCACCTGACTGAATGGCGCACTCATAAACGTATTGCAGCATGGGTTTGCCACAGATATCGACCAGAGGCTTTCCCTCGAATCGAGTTGATGCATAACGTGCAGGAATAACAACTTTAAATTCAAGTGACATGTGGATTAGTCTTGGTTATCAACGTCAGTTTTGCGTGCTTCATCTTCCAGCATGACTGGAATACCATCGCGAACAGGAAAAGCCAGTGCATCTGTGTTACAAATCAGCTCATCGGCTTTTTTATCGTAAACCAGTTTGCCGTTGCATTTGGGGCAAACCAGGAGTTCTAATAGTTTTTTATCCATTTTTGACCTGTTTAATTAACTGATTGAATTTATTTTTTGTGGCTTCTGATAAGATCGCGCTAACAGGTAGATACCAGCTATTTGCAATATTAAATGATTTACATTTTACCGCATCTTTCTCGGTCATTAATATGGGTAATTCATCATTAAAACTCAGATCTTCTATTGTATAACTATAATGGTCCGGGAAACGGTGTTTTATAATATCCAGCCCATAAGATGTCAGTAAGTTAAAAAATCGTTCCGGGTGACCTATGCCTGCAATAGCATGAACAGATTTATCTCTAAGCGATTCAAGCAAAAGGCTTTCATTATCATTACTCACTGATAATAACTGATCATGCTCTAAACTGAATGTTAAAGCCTGAGAATTTCCACCATTATATACAACCATATCAACTGTTTTAAGACGTCGTAGAGGCTCACGTAGTGGTCCAGCGGGTAAACAAAAGCCATTACCGGTCAATCGTGCGGCATCAATAACGGCTATTTCGAGATCTCTGTCGAGTCGGTAATGCTGAAGCCCATCATCAGAAAGAATAATATTACAATTATCCCTGGCGAGAAGCTGTTCAATATCACTAACTCTGTCAGGCCCCACCACAACGGGACAGTCAGTTCTTCTTGATATTAATACAGGTTCATCACCTACCAGCAATGGCTGACTGTCTGATGTTACAATCTGCGGCCATGACGCGGCCTGCCCCCCGTAACCACGGCTGATAATACCCGGCCTGAAACCAAGCGCCTGCAAATGCTTACATAAGGAAATTAGTAAAGGCGTTTTTCCTGTGCCGCCTACTGAAATATTACCTACGATAATAACAGGCACCGATATAGCGGGTGTTTTGAATAAATTAATTTGATAGAAAAACTTTCTCAGTGAAACAATCAGACAGAAAATCAGAGACAAAGGCCAGAGAATCCATGCAACAGGATTCTGATTATACCAGTACTCATCTAGACGTTTCATTTGATACTCAGATTCTAACCGGCATCTGAAAACTGCATTTGATGTAATGATGAATAGTGGCCACCCTGTGCTAATAATTCTTTATGGCTGCCGGTTTCAACAATATTACCGTCATCCATTACCACTATAAGATCTGCATTTTCAATAGTCGATAAACGATGTGCAATCACCAGGGTTGTCCGATTTTTAATTAGTTCCTCGAGAGCTGACTGTATGTGACGTTCTGATTCTGTATCCAGTGCAGACGTTGCTTCATCAAGTATGAGTATGGGGGCATTTTTAAGCAGCGCTCGTGCGATAGCAATCCGCTGTCTTTGGCCACCAGACAGAAGAACACCTTTTTCACCGACAATGGTTTGCATGCCATGAATCATTTGCTCAATAAACTCGTAGGCATGAGCTGATTTTGCTGCTGTTATAACATCCTGTTCAGAATAATCATGCAAACTGCCATAAGCTATATTATGTTCAACTGTATCATTAAAAAGAACAATTTCCTGACCAACATAGGCAATCTGGTTGCGCAATGAATCTAACGTATAATGCCTGATATCCTGTCCATCTATCTGTATCTCGCCCTCATAGGAATCATACAAACGTGGCAACAGATTAACTAATGTTGACTTGCCACTACCCGAGCGACCGACAAATGCAATCGTCTGACCCGCTCGTATATTTAAATTAATTGATTTCAGCACATATTTATCTGGATTGGATGCGTATCTAAAATTAATATTTTTAAACTCAATATTCCCTGCAACACGATTAGTTTTATATTCACCGTCATCGTGCTCTGCCTGGGTATCGAGTAAATTAAAAATACTGTCTGCTGCTGCAATACCTTTTTGTAATATCGCATTAACATTGGTCAATCTTTTTACAGGTGCAAATAACATCATCATGGCTGTTATAAATGCCACAAATGCACCCACTGTAATACTATTTTTTATGCCTTCCATTGTGGCCATATAAATAATACCGGCAAGGGCAAAAGCAACAATAACCTGAATAATTGGCGTGCTTATACTGGTCGTTGCAACCAGTCGCATATTCTGTTTTCGATTGCTTTCATTTGAGCTGGAAAACTGATTTTTTTCGTATTCCTGGCCACCAAATATTTTGACAACCCGTTGTGCCTGAATAGCCTCTTCTACAACATGAGTGACCTTGCCCATGGATTGTTGAATTCGCTGACTGACCTTACGAAACCGTCTGGACACCAGTGAAATCAGAAATGCTATGAATGGTCCAATTAGAAGAAACAGAGCTGCTAATAGCGGGCTTATAAAAAACATATAGCCAATCAGGCTTATGACCATTAGTACATCACGTATCATAATCGTAATGGCATTAGTTGCTGCCTGAGCAACCTGCTCTACATCATAGGTAAATTTTGAAATTGTATTACCGGTTGAATTTTTATCATAATAGTCGCCCGGTAATAGCATGAGTTTGTTAAACATTTCATCACGCAGGTCTTTGATTACCATACGGCCAACCCAGCTCATTCCGTAATCAGAGATAAAACCACCAAGGGCACGAACAAGAAAAACAGCAACTATGGCAAAAGGTACCCATTTGATCGTATCAGGATTTTTATCTACAAAACTGCCGTCAAGCATGGGCTCCATTAGAGCCGCGAAACCGGGTTGAGAAAGCGCAACCAGAATCATGCCGGCTATCGCCATCAAAAAAATATTCCAGTAGTTAAGTGTATAAGCGACTAAACGACGGTATGTGACTCTGAAATGAGACGGTGAATCATTCATTTTTAATTATTCGGACTGATTTTCAAGTGTCGCAATTGACATCTGAGTTAAATTTAATTGCGCAGCAACATCCATGGCTTTAACAACTGATGCGTGAGGCGTTTTTGCATCCGCTCTAATGACCAGGGGCACGTCTTTATTATCACCAACTATTTTCATCAGTGCGAGCTTCAGGGTTTTTGCTTGCGTATTGACCAGCTGACGATCATTGATAAAGAAACTACCTTTAGAATCTATTCCTATAACAACAGCATTATCGTTTGTCTGTTCAGCCGCTGCAGTTGCTTCAGGCAAAACAATTTTAAGTTTTGCCTGTTTATCAAATGTTGTTGATACCATAAAAAAAATCAGCAACAGAAAAACAACATCGATAAGCGGTGTTAAATTAAGTTCGATATCATCACGGCGATCGGGCTTTAGATTCAAGCTGCTTTCTCCGTCTTGCTGGCTGAAGTTTCTGACGTGCGATTATTGTGCAATACATCGACCATCTTGATAGCTTCTTCTTCCATCTTAACCACTATTTCATCAACTCGACCACGAAAGTAACGATGAAACATAAGTGCAATGATGGCGACTGATAAACCTGCCGCGGTAGTAATGAGCGCCTGGGAAATACCGCCAGCCAGTGGTGCTGCATTACCTACGCCAGAACTGGTAATGGCATTGAACACTTTTATCATTCCAATAACCGTACCCAGTAAGCCAAGCAAGGGAGATATCGCCGCAATGGTGCCCAGTGTATTCAGAAAGCGTTCCATCTCATGCACCACCTGACGCCCTGTTTCTTCGATACTTTCTTTAATACGCTGTCTCTCTAGATGGCGATTATTTAATCCTGCTGCCAGAATTTTACCCAGCGCTGATTTTTTGCCTAAAGACTCTATCTTGCTACGTTCTAGCTGACCTTCTTTAACCCAGTGCCAGATAGTCGCAACCAGATGTTTGGGAATAACCTTTTTACTTTGTAAGCTCCAGAAACGCTCAAGAATAATGCCTAATGCAATAATTGAGCAGCCTATAATAGGGAACATTAACCATCCCCCTGCTTTTACCATTTCAAACACAGTAGCCAGCCCTTTTGTGATTTAGTATTGGCACACATAATACTGTATTTCTCCGAGTTATCGAAGCCCATGTGGATCACAGTTTAACTGATCAAATTTCCAGCAACTTTAATGATGATTCCAGTAGTTGCCAGACATTGCGCGATATGACACAGGTTTTGCGACACCCTGCTGCTGATTAAATAAAATATCGATGGCGCCCATGTCAGTTGTATTTAATAGTGTAATGTTACGTGCCCTATAACGTGACAAAATGATCTTTTTAGGGTGACCAAAGCGATTTCTGTAGCCTGACGACACCAACGCATAATGTGGTGAAACCGCTTCAATAAATGGCTCTGTTGATGATGTTTTACTGCCGTGATGGGGAATAATCATTACATCAGACTTCAATTGTCCGGCGTGATCTCTGAGTATGCGCTGTTCTGCCCTTTTTTCTATGTCTGACGTTACCAGCAGACTGCCATAAGATGAACTGATACGAAGTACACAGGCATAATTATTTCGCTTTTGATACAAACCTGAGGAATCCGGGTGCAATATCTGAAAATTGATACCGTCCCACTGCCAGGCGTCTCCCTGCTGGCAAAGAGATTTATTATCATGCCGAAGACTATTAAGGTCCTGACCGGTTAAATGATCAACTTTAATAGCCTCTAAAATCGATTGTGCGCCACCAATATGGTCGTTATCCCCATGACTAACGATCATTTTATCCAGTTGATGAATACCTCTGGCTTTTAAAAATGGCAATACCACCATTCTACCTGTATCAAAGCTTTCGCTAAATTTCGGGCCGGTATCAAACAGCAGGCTGTGATTTGATGTTTGAATAAAAAGGGATAAGCCCTGACCAACGTCCAGTAAACTCGCCGTGAACTCAGCCTGTTTGAGTTTTTCTTCCTCATAACTTATCAGCGGTAATAGCATAAACAGTCCCAGGAATCTAAAGGGTATGCCTCTGGGGGCAAGTATCAGCAGCATTCCAGAGAGGGATAAAATTAGAACTAGCCATTTATGCTGAGCGCTATACCAGCTGGCAAATTGTAGTTCTGAAAGCATCTGGATAAACGGCCAGATCAGGCCTAATGAGGCATCAGCCAGATCAAATATCAGCCCGGCCAGAGGTTCATATAAAAAAACCATTATACCTGCCATCAGCACCAGGGGAACCACCAGAATGCTGACCCAGGGTACCAGTACAAAATTAGCCAGTGGTGAAATGATTGAGCCCTGCTGAAATATATACAGACTCAAAGGAAATAAAGCCAGAGCGAGTACCCATTGTAGTCGCCCCCATTGCTGCCAGATATTAAGCGGTTTTAATCGACCACTAAAACTGTAACTGATCACGGCCACAGCCATAAATGAGAACCAGAAACCCACTGAAAGCACAGAGACAGGGTCAAGCACTAGAATAATAATCAAAGCCAGTGATAGACCCGTTACCGGCCTGACCTGCCGTTTAAACAATAGACCCAGCATCACGACCGTGAGCATAATCAGAGCACGCTGGGTTGGAATGGCAAATCCTGCCAGTAGCGCATAAATGATTGCAAACAACAGTGACACCATAGCCGCTAACTGTAGATCAGAAGGATGATGTGTAATTATTGACAGATTGAGTCGTCGAATCCCCCAGAACACCATGCCAGCCACAAGACCAATATGCAGGCCCGAAATCGCCATCAAATGACTGGTGCCTGTCAAGGTCAGTAGTCTCCAGTGCTGACTGCTTATATCGGATTTATAGCCTATGGTTAAGGCTGCAATCAGGTCGTTAAATTCTCGGTTGCTACTATTTGTTAGTCGATCCAGGATAATTTGACGGTATTTGTTGATATCCAGAGAACTCGCATCAGCCAGTTTGTGATTATCACTATGTCGACGCACATACCCGGTTGCATGAATCCCCTGTTGATATAACCAGCGTTCATAATCAAAGCCCCCGGGGTTCATCAGTCCATGAGGCGGCTTTAATCTAACCAGTAAACGCCATTTTTCACCTGCTTTGAGGGCTATTTTTTCTCTATACCAGCTAAGACGTATGATTTCAGGCTGCGCGTCATCACTAAAAGAGCTCTGAGTGAGCCTTAAATTAAACCTGGAAGATTGTTCAGTAATATCAGGTATATCCGTAATTATGCCCTCTACCCAGAGGTCATTACCTGCAATAGGTTCAGGCAGGATAGAATTAAAATAATCATGTGCATGCATCATGGCCCACAATAGACCCACAAGACCAATGACCAGATACCTGAACCATCCTGAAGCGGTAATAATGTATAAAACACAGACGGGTAATAACCACAACCAGCGGGCATCAGGCAATATCGTAAAACATTGCATAGTGCAGACACCGGTCAGCAAGGACAGCGCACAGGCTGATATCCCTATTCTCATATGAAAAGTCCTTTTCATTTGTATGCCGAAGCTTAAACAGCGATAATTGGATAATCGCTATGCTCTTAATAATGTAACACTGCCGGAATGTAGATTTATTTACCTCAGTAATATGCCTAGAAAATTTATTCGCAAATTTTTACCTGATCCACATAAGATTCGTGATCATAAATCAATAAAAATGTTTGGTACATTATTGCATGAACCCAATCTCTGGCACCTGAATAGACGCTCGATTGCCAGTGCTTTTGCCGTGGGTCTATTTTTTATGTGGATACCCGTACCATTTCAAATGGCATTAGCAGCAGGTGCCGCCATCATAATTCGTAGCAACCTGCCCATTTCAGTTGCCCTGGTGTGGATCAGTAACCCGCTGACTATGCCTCCCATGTTTTACTTTGCTTACTTACTGGGTACCTGGATTCTGGGTGTTAATGAAATGCACTTTGTGTTTGAACCCACAATGGACTGGTTAAAAACCGAAATGCTCATCATCTGGAAACCTTTTCTAACAGGATGCCTGACACTGGCTATAGTCAGTTCAGCACTGGGTTTTACGAGTATACGGTTACTCTGGCGACTCGCAGTTCTTCGCTATTTAGATAAAAAGAAAAAAAATCGACGCTAAGCAAAAGACACATTTATTATGATCTGGAAACCCCACGCAACAGTAGCTGCTATTATTGAACGAGATAATCAATTTTTAATGGTTGAAGAAGAATGCGAAGGTCGGATTGTTTTTAATCAACCTGCAGGGCATCTTGATCCCGGCGAAAGTTTTATTGATGCTGTGATTCGTGAAACATGGGAAGAAACGGCCTGGCGTTTACACCCGGAAGCGATTACTGGACTCTACCGCTGGCAACAACCTGAAACCAAGAGAACATACACACGTATTGCTTTCTGTGGACAGTGTGATGACCATAGAGCTGAACAGACGCTCGATGAAGGTATTATACGCGCTGTCTGGATGACCCGAGATGAGTTAATTGAAAAATCACCACAATTACGTAGCCCAATGGTGATACGTTGTATTGATGATTACCTGGCAGGACATCGCTACCCACTTGAATTGCTAATCGATATATAAGCTATGCGAATATTAACTGGGGTATTATTAATTCTACTAAGTCATATCACTCTTGCAGGCCCGCAAATAATGATATGCATGTCTGATTGCAGCAAACGCCAGGTGATGACGGTATCAGACCCTGCATGGGATGAAGTTGTTACAATATTTAAAAATGCAATTACCAATGAAGATGAAGAACGAAACTGTATTGCCAGCGCATTAAAATACATAGAACGGGACATTATTACTCAGCTGATCAATCAATCAGATCATAATAATGATGAACAGATAAATTTTAATTTAACAAATAAAGATGAAACCTACAATACTCGAAAAGCAGTGATACTACTTCTTGATAACGGATTTATACAGAAGCATTTATTACGCAACAGCCAGAAAAGATCTGTCTGGTTAGTGAATACTGAATCAGCTGTCGCATTACAATCAACTACGACCAGCGAAATATATATCGTTGACCCGACCAGCACCCCGTTTGGTACAAAACCAGAAATAGCTCTTTATGATAAATGGAAAGATGAAAAATCCATTAAGCGCATACCAGAAGAAATAAAAAAAATATTGCCAAAATTTGAACCTGCTATATCACAGGATGATGAAGTTGAATAAACGAGTCATAGTTGGTATGTCTGGGGGTGTTGATTCATCAGTTGCCGCACTTAGGTTGATTAATCAGGGTTATCAGGTTGAAGGCCTGTTTATGAAAAACTGGGAACAGGATGATGATGAAGATTACTGTGCTGCGGCCATTGACCTTGAGGATGCTCAGAAGGTCTGCGATCAATTAGACATCAAATTGCATAGTGTTAATTTTTCTGACCAGTACTGGGATCGTGTATTCAAACATTTTCTTGATGAATACAGTGCTGGTAGAACACCTAATCCCGATATATTGTGTAATAAAGAAATAAAATTTAAGGCCTTTCTTGATTATGCGTTAAACCTGGGGGCTAATTATATTGCCACAGGACATTATGTACGCGTCAGCAATGATGATGACCAGTATTATCTTTTGAAAGGTTATGACCCCAACAAGGATCAAAGTTATTTTTTATATACTCTGGGCCAACATCAATTAAAACACAGCCTTTTTCCAATTGGTGATATAGAAAAAACTGAAGTCCGATTAATTGCCGAAAAAGCAGGTTTTGTAAATCATGCAAAAAAAGACAGTACTGGAATCTGTTTTATTGGTGAGCGTAAATTCAAGGACTTTTTACAACAATACCTGCCCGCCCAACCAGGTAATATTGAGACTACTGATGGCGATGTTATTGGAAAACATCATGGATTAATGTATTACACATTAGGCCAGCGCAAAGGCCTTGGTATTGGCGGCGTAAAAGGCTCAGATGAAGAACCCTGGTATAGCCTGGAAAAGGATCTGGAACATAATACCTTAATTGTCGGTCAGGGCGAAAATCACCCTATGCTCTTCCATCAGTATTTAACTGCCAGTCAGTTACACTGGGTGAACAACAGGCAACCTGAATTACCGCTTGAATGTATGGCGAAGGTTCGTTATCGCCAGCCTGATCAGAAATGTGAAATCATAGAGTTATCTAGCAATGAATGCAGTGTTAGATTCGAAGAACCACAAAGAGCCATAACGCCCGGTCAGTCAATAGTCTTTTATCAGGACAATATCTGCATGGGTGGTGGCGTTATTGACGCTATGTATAACAAATAAGATGAAACATAATCAACGTGATAGAACAATCGCCCTGGCAGGTATTTTTCAGGTGGCATATCTGGTACAGCAGATCGCACGTAGCGGCTCGGTTGCCAGCGCAGCAATGGAGTCCAGCCTGGAAACATTATTTAAATTCGACAGCAATACTGTTACTGAAATCTATGGGACACCCGCCGATATTTCAACAGGACTTAAAACCTTAACCAAGCAACTATCAGGCGATAATGAAAAGCAGGATATGGAAATCACGCGTTATGTATTAGGCCTGATTATCCTTGAAAGAAAACTGGCCAAAAACAAAAAAATGCTGGCCGAAATTACTGCAGGCCTGGAAAAGACACAGTCAAAAATGGATTTCTTTAGTCTGACGCATGAAAATACTATAGCCAGCCTGGCGGATCTGTATCAGCAAACTATTAGCACCTTATCCCCTCGCATACTGGTTGATGGCGAACATGGTTATCTGAATCAGACTTCAAATGCCAGTAAAATCCGCGCCTTATTACTGGCAGGGATAAGATCAACGGTACTCTGGCGACAATGTGGCGGTACTCGATTGCAACTTCTATTTAGAAGAAAGGCATATTTAGATACAGCAAAAAATATACTTGGATCTTGAAGTACACAGACCATACAGGCCATCTTAACGACAATACACCATGAAGATACAACTGCTTAAATTTGTACTCAAGCTAACATCTTACATGCCTCTAAAACTGGCACACTGGATGGGTATATTTATTGGTCGAATTTATCAATTTAAATCAAGCAAGATGAAACATATTGCCATGGTTAATATTCAGCGCTGTTTCCCTGAACTTGATACAAAACAACAACACAAATTACTACAGGATACACTTTTAGAAACTGGGAAACTGATATCTGAAACTGGCATTATATGGAGTCGACCAGCCTCTTCTGTACTTGCATTAGTTAAATCAGTTAACGGCAAGGAACTTATCACTAACAGCATACAGCAAAACAAAGGCGTTCTACTCGCCATGCCTCATATAGGCTCATGGGAATTAGTTGCACTTTATTGCGCTAAACATTTCCCAATGACCACTCTGTATCGCCCTCCTAACTTAAAAGAATTCGACGAGAAGATTCGTCAGGCCAGGGAACGCACGGGGGCAACTCTTGTACCCACTGACAATACAGGTGTACGCGCATTATCAAAAGCACTCAAAAATTCTCAGCTTGTTGGCATGTTACCTGACCAGGAACCCGGTAGCGGCAACGGTCTGTTTGCCCCCTTCTTTAACATCCCCGCTTATACAATGAGCCTGTTACCAAGAATGGCAACGAAATTTAACTGCCAGGTTATTTATGCCTATGCAGAACGCCTGCCACAAGGAAAAGGGTTCAATATTGTTTTCAGAGAATCAAAAAATAATTTTTCCGGTTTATCTACTCAAACTGCAGCCGAGCTTCTAAATAACGAAATTGAAGAACTGGTACGTGAACTTCCTGCTCAATACCAGTGGATTTACAAGCGATTCAAAACGCGCCCGGAAAATGAAGCATCATTTTACTGATAAACAGCCGTGAAATTATAAATATTTATTGATATTTAGTTTTTTAATTTAAAAATATAACGAAGCTTATCTTTATAAAATCGTTTAATTTTACGTGATAGCCGTTCAGTATATGTTCTCTTGAAAAACTGCCTGTCGGCCTCAATAATCGTACTATCGGGTTTATCACGATACTTATGCACAAACCAGGCATTGTAATCAAATTGTTTCGCTATCCTCAACCAGAGATGATTAAAAGGATGAAAACCTGGCTTGTAAATAACAGCTGCACCAAAATCAATAATACAGGGCTGATCATCATGAGTGACTAACAGGTTATCTCTTTTCTTTAGGTCCATATGTCCAATATCATATGAATGCAGCTGCTTAATATCATCAAGTAATCTGGCAAAGTATGAGACTTCATCTTTTGGACGAATATTTCTTATCGGTTGCCCATCTATATATTCAAGCACCAGATATTTATTGGCAATTAATCCATAACATCGAGGCACAGCCTTAAAGCCAGCGAGTTTACAATAAACGTCATACTCATGCTTTAACATACGTTTATTAAGCATCAGCATGAGACCTTTGCCATGAGAAACTTTAACAACCAGCTTAGGGTCTGAGTCTTTATAAAGCAGGGTTTGCCCCTGAAGACCACTGGAGAGGTTATGGGTATGCTCTTTTAGACTACTCTCAATCCATTGAGAGAGTTCTTCTTCATTTATATCATCTGGCAGACTATTAGCCATTAGATGAAATTCTAGTTAGTGTATAACAGATATAAACACCAGATCAGGTAAACGACGATTACCGGCTCACCATTCTGTATTAAACTTTTCTTGAATGACCATTTGCTTTTACCACTTCCCGCTTTAGCTGGAAATGTAGGAATCAGTGCTTTTACATCTTTGCTCCAGTTTTCCCATTGTTCACCAAATATGCCATGTAATTTATTATCTTCATATGAAATGGTAGGTGGATAGTAAAACCATAATAAAGCGGCCATGAGTAAATACGACCACCATAGACCAGAAGCAATTGAGAAACCAGCCAGCAGTAAAATATTACCCACATATAATGGATGCCTGACATAAGCATATGGGCCTGTGGTAGATAACACTTTATTTTTCATTACATATCCAGCGGCCCACATGCGGATAATGATACCCAGTCCAGCAATAATAGATCCTGCAATAAATAGCATTTCCGTTGTTTTACCCAGCAGGCTAACCAGTAAAACAAATAAAATGGCAAACCATTGACGTGATTGTTCGTGATAGCGTAATGCGCGGATAATCTTCTGTATACCCTGGACTTCAGGCATGGATTCTGTACGTGACATAGTTAAACCTAAAAATTGAAAATGCGGCGGTATTTTATAACATCGTTATAAATCTTGCAGAAATAATTAACAATGCTTGATATGCATCACGCGTGGCAAATCATTGGTAAGGCTATTTCTAGCAGCCCTCTAACCCTTGCCATACCGGCTTCAAGACATTTTTCCATCTCACTGAGGCTGATTTCATTACCGCCATTACGCCCTGCTGCCCAGTTAACCACAAGAGCACAGGCCGCATATTCGAGCTCCAGCTCACGAGCCAGAGCAGCCTCCGGCATACCTGTCATACCCACGATATCGCAGCCATCATGGTCAAGTCTGTTAATTTCCGCTGCCGTTTCCAGTCTCGGCCCTTGAGTAGCGGCATAAACGGCTCCATTAACCGCATCATAGTTAAGTTGCTCTGCACTTTTCAGCAGAATCTGCCTTAGTGAGTCGTTATAGGGGTAACTGAAATCAATATGGGTGACAAAACTAAGATCATTTTCAAAGAAAGTCTGTGATCGACCATAGGTGTAATCAATAATCTGATCAGGAATAACAATAGCTTCGGGTTTCATTTCTGATGTAATACCCCCTACTGCAGCAATCGCGATAATTTTGCTTGCTCCGGCTTCCTTTAGCGCCCACAGGTTGGCTCGATAATTAACCATATGTGGTGGAATAGTATGTCTGTATCCATGTCGTGCCAGGAAAACCACATCCAGCCCACATATTTTACCGAATGTTAATGGTCCAGATGGCACACCATAAGGCGTATTGACCATTTCTTTATGGGTTATTTCCAGGTTTTCTAATTTTGTTAACCCGGTTCCACCAATAATTGCAACTAAAGACATTTATATATTCTCTATCAACTTAATCATTCACGGCATAAATTGCATTTAAATTTCTATGATAACTCTTGTAGTCCATACCAAAACCAAAAACATATTGATCCTCCACATTTAAGCCAACAAAATCACAGTGAATGTCGGCTTTTGTACGAGGATGATTTTTTTTGACCAGAACGGCTGTCCATATTTTTGCTGCATTTTGAGACTTACAGTATTTAACGATCTCATCCAGCGTATATCCCTGATCCAGAATATCGTCAACGATGAGTATTCGTCTATTTTTTATAGACTGATGAGGTTCAACCTTCCACTCAAGATCACCCCCGCTGGTTTCATTTCTATAACGGGTAGCATGTATAAAATCGACCTGTAAAGGTATGTTAAGACGTGTCAACAAATGACCTGCCAGGATAAGACCACCGTTCATAACACTGATAACGATAATTGGCATGGGATCATCATTAGTCTTTGAAACCTCGGCTTCAACATCAGCTGCCATCTTATCAATGGCCGTTGATATAGTTTCAGCATCATAAATTAACGAAGCATTATCGAGGATGGCCTGGGCCTGATGTTGTGTGATAGACATTAATTAATAAGTAAAGGTTACGACGCCATCATTCATGGCTTCACTGATAATATAGGCACCACCAACTGTTTCACTAATTTCAGGGATCAGATCTTCGCCCCAGAATTTTAATGCCGGTGTACAGACTTTAAAAACAACACCGGCCGTTCTGGCCTGTTTAATATGATCGTAAACTGTTTTTTTATCTTCTTCCATAAATACCATCTTTTCAGCTACACCTTTCATAGCCAGTTTACCCGCCTGACCTGTAAGCAGAATTTCTACCTCGTATTCCATGGCTGCAGCAACGGTCGCCTGTAATAATGGTGGTACAAGTTCCGCAGGATTGGTTAAATCAGTATTGGCCATTACCACAAGCAATTTATCAGCCATTAGTTTATCTCCGGAGCAGTAACTTCTGGCATAGTCTGCACATGTAGAGTGGATGTTGGGAATGCAATTTGAGCATCATTTTTTTCAATTATACCCATAATATTCAACAGGATCTCCTGTTTAATCTCATGAAATTTTACCCACTCGGTTGTTTTGGTAAATGTATAAACAAAAAAATCAACAGAAGAAGATGCGAATTTATTGAAATTAACAATCAGGGTTTGCTGGCTATCGATTTCCGGATGAGACAAAAGCATTTGTTTGACTTCTGCTGTGATTTTCTGCATTTTATCTGCATCATCATAACGAATACCAATCGTTTCATAAATACGTCGATTGGTCATCCTTGATGGGTTCTCTACTGCAATATTTGAAAATACTGAATTTGGTACATACAGCGGACGTTTGTCAAAAGTGCGTATACGCGTAAGCCGCCAGCCAATATGCTCAACAGTACCCTCAATGTCTCTATCATTTGAACGAATCCAGTCACCAATTTTAAATGGCCGTTCAAGATAAATCATTAAGCCACCAAAGAAATTGGCCAGCATATCTTTTGCGGCAAAACCAACCGCAACACCACCAATACCACCAAAGGCAAGTACACCTGATATGCTGTAACCCAATGTCTGCAACATAACCAGCGAACTGGTAATGATAATAGATGCACGAAACAGTTTAGAGATAGCTTCAACTGTATGTTTATCAAAATCCTTTTCACCGGTTTCATTTTCGTGTTCTATAAATATATCCTGAGCACCTTTTACAATACTCAGAAGAAAAATCATGATAATGACAATAACACCAATTTCACGAACTGAAGTTATAATTGAAAATATTGCAGCATCACTCTGTTTCTGTACAATTTCAGCCGCCAGTGTAAAACCCATTAACCAGATCATATAAGTCAGTGGCTTCTTAGCAGATATAATAAAAAGGTCATCCCAGGCATTTTTTGTCTGCTCCAGTTTTTTATGCAGCTTGTTAATCAGATGCTTCTGCATGAAATCTAAAACCAGTGAACCAAAAACAATAATAAATACCTGGCTAACCCAGGCATATTCACTGTTAAAAAGATTCATATTTTTAACCAGTTCTTCAATATTCATTAAACTTCCATTTCCAGCCACGGACTTTCATTCATTTTATTGACTAACTCTACGGCCTGTTGCCATTCAACTGACGCATGCATCTGTTTTCTATCGACTGCATGACGACCATGCATTCTTATTAATCGTAACTGTGAAGCTGGATTAGAATAATCTTCCAGACTCTCAAGAACACGTCCAGCTGCTTCAGAATGATTACACACAAGCACCATATCACATCCTGCATTGAGTGCTGTTTTTGCCCGATCGCTAAAGTCGCCTGCAACGCCTGCCGCTTCCATCGAAAGATCATCACTAAAAATAACACCCTGAAAGCCAAGCTGCTTTCTGAGAATATCATTTAACCAGAAAGGTGAATAACCTGCTGGCTTATCATCTACTTTGGGGTAAACAACATGAGCCGGCATAATTGCGGCCAGTCCATAATTAATCATACGTTCAAAAGGACGCACATCTTCCATCATAATTTCATTCAATGGCCGATGATCAACTGGATGAGCGACATGTGAATCTTCTTTAATTGAACCATGACCGGGGAAATGCTTACCTGTAGCCGCCATACCTGCCGATTGCATACCATGCATAAATTCACTGGCTAATTCAGCAATTAAATCCGGATTTGAATGGAATGCTCTATCACCAATCACGCCGCTGATGCCCAGACCACGATCCAGAACTGGTGCAAAACTGATATCTATTCCCACTGAACGACACTCAATAGCCATTAACCAACCAAATCGCTCCGCAAGCCTGCGTGCTTCTTGAGGATTCGATTTATAAACTTCAGCATACATAGCTGCAGGTGGAATTCGGGTAAAACCTTCTCGAAAACGCTGAACTCGACCACCCTCATGATCGACTGCAACAATCAGATGAGGAGATCGTAAAGAATGAATTTCCTTTACAAGCTCGGTAATCTGCTCAGGGGATTCGTAATTTCGGGTAAACAAAATGACACCACCCGCCTGTGGATGAAGCATCATTTCTTTTTCTTCTGGTTTTATACCAGTACCCACCAGGTCGAGCATGACAGGGCCTAGTGACATTTGTATTCCTTCAGTTATATGTTTTAAGACAATTTATTCCACAAAATGCTAACACCGTTTTTAAATGGCGATCAAACCCCATAAATTCATGACTTCCACCTTCTTCAACAATAGATGGAATAGCTGAATACTTTTCTATTGCCAGCTTATAATCAAGCACCTCATCACCGGTTTGCAACATTAGCAAATAGCGGTCTGGTTTGGTAATAGTATCAACTTCCAGATTGTGCAGTTGATCAATATGTTCTTTAGTTAATTCATATTTTTCATTGGTATGAAAGTTTGTATTCTCTCCCAGATATTCATCCAGTAAATCATAAGGATTGACGGCCGGGTTTATCAGTACCGCTCTTGTGTCATATTTTTCAGCCAGCCAGGTCGCGTAAAAACCACCTAATGAACTGCCTATCAAACTAATTGGGCAATTTGTACCAAAGCGATTAGTCAGTTTGGGATTGCGAATTAGCTTTTCAAGCTGTGATATGGCTTTATTGGGAATAGATGAAAGTTCGGGAATGAGCAGGCGTTGTTCCAGGCCTAATGAGGCCATATAGGATTTAAGCAACTTCGCCTTGAACGAAGCTGGTGAGCTATTAAAACCATGTATATAAATTAACATGCAATCATTTATTAAGTTTACCTTTAACAAATGATTATAAGTGATTATTTCATTTTTGTTTATTGTCTTTGATCAACACCACAACATGTGCGGAAATACCTTCCTCTCTGCCAGTAAAACCCAGTTTCTCAGTTGTCGTTGCCTTGATATTGATCTGTTGTTGAGAAATATTCAGATCCTGAGATAAATTAGCTTTCATATCACTTATATAGGGCTGCAATTTGGGTGTCTGAGCAATAATGGTGGCATCCACATTACTAATAAAATAAGCCTTACCAATAAGCAAATTCATAACCTGCTTTAATAAATCTCGGCTATTTGCATTTTTATACTGCTCATCAGTATCGGGGAAATGAGTACCTATATCACCTAATGCTAATGCACCCAGTAAAGCATCGCATAAGGCATGAATCAATACATCTCCATCTGAGTGAGCTTTGAATGCTTGTGTATGAGGTATCCTTACCCCACCCAGAATAATGCTATCACCCGCTTCAAAAGCATGAACATCGTAGCCGTGACCTATGCGTATATCAGTCATTTAACTGTTCTTTTAGATATAAATTGGCCAGCGTCAGGTCAAAAGGACGAGTGATTTTTATATTGTCTTCATGTCCTTCAACCAGTAAAGGCATATAACCAGTGAACTCCATGGCCGATGCATCATCTGTGACATGCAGGCCTTTCTCCTGAGCATTATTTAGCGCATTAATTAATAGCGGTAATTTAAACATCTGGGGTGTCAGGGCATGCCAGAGTCCTGTTCTATCGACTGTTGTCTGTACTCGATGGTTTTCCTGTTGTCGCTTCATGGTGTCACGCACAGGAATGGCCAGTAGACCACCATGGTCATCAAAACTGGCAGTCTCAATGAGCTTACTAATATCTTCCTGACGAATGCAGGGTCTGGCAGCATCGTGTACTAGTACCCAGACATCATTAAGGTGATCTACAGCTAGATGGTTCTTTAATGTCATTAATGAATTAATAACAGAATCATATCTTTCGGCACCACCCAGAGTGACTAAAACAGGTTTCTCATGGGTAAAATTAACTGTTTGCCAGTAAAGGTCATTATCATCGAGGGAGACAACCACACCCTCAATACTCGGATGATCAAGCAAACGTTGTAGACAATGTTCTATGACGGTTTTATTTTGTAATTCAAGATATTGCTTGGGCTTATCAGCAGCCATGCGCTTGCCAACACCCGCTGCAGGTATTACCGCCCAGAAGGATTTATTATTTTTCATTCTGAATGATTATCTTCCGGTGTTGAAATGATCTGGTAGAAAGTTTCATCTTTACCAACCATACCCAGTTCACTTCTGGCTCTTTCTTCAATCGCTTCCAGTCCCTTTTTAAGATCTGTAACCTCAGCATCCAGACTATTATTACGTTCCTGCAGATCTATTTTATTTTTTTTTGCCAGTTCAACTTCATTTTGTAAATGAAGAACCTCAGGTAGACCTCCGTCATCTACCCATAGTTTGTACTGCAATAGCAGTAACAAACTGATGAGTAAAATAAAAAGCCATTTCACCTGTTAATTTAACTGTTTAAATGCAGTAATGCCCGCGTATTTTGCCTTGTCACATAAACACTCTTCAATACGCAGTAACTGGTTATACTTCGCCATACGATCAGAACGAGACAATGAACCGGTTTTAATCTGGCCTGTTTTCAGGGCAACACAAAGATCGGCAATGGTATTATCTTCGGTTTCACCGGAACGATGGGAAACAACAGCGGTATAACCTGCATCATGTGCCATTTTAATAGCATCAATGGTTTCAGTTAGAGTACCTATCTGATTAAGTTTAATCAGAATTGAATTGGCTATGCTTTTATCAATTCCCTCTTTTAAAATTTTGGTGTTAGTAACAAACAAATCGTCACCCACTAACTGAATTTTATTGCCCAGTTTTTCAGTCAATACAGCCCAGCCATCCCAGTCGCCCTCATCAAGACCATCTTCAATGGTAATAATTGGATACTTATCAACCCATGCTGCCAGATAATCAACAAACTCTTCAGAGGTAAATGAGCGACCTTCGGATGCCAGTACATATTGACCGTCTTTATAGAATTCTGAACTGGCCACATCCAGTCCCAGATAAATATCTTTACCTGCAACAAATCCTGCTTTCTCAATGGCTTCAAGAATAACTTCGATGGCTTCTTCATTGGAAGACAGATCCGGTGCAAAACCACCTTCATCACCCACCGCCGTATTCATTCCACGATCATGCAAAACACCTTTCAGTGTGTGAAAAACTTCTGCACCATAACGTAAAGCTTCTTTAAAACTTGGAGCACCTACAGGCAGGATCATAAATTCCTGCATATCAACACTGTTATCCGCATGCTCACCGCCGTTGATGATATTCATCATGGGTACAGGCAGTAAATAATCATCTTCACCCAGGTACTGGAACAGTGTTTCTTTTTCATAATGAGCGGCTGCATGAGCGGCTGCCATTGACACTGCCAGCAGAGCATTTGCACCCAGACGCCCCTTATTCTCTGTTCCATCGAGCTCTATCATGGTTTTGTCTATGACCATCTGGTCACGACAATCCATACCCATCAAGGCCTTGCGAATTTCACCATTAATATTGGCAACGGCCTTGGTAACACCTTTACCCATATAACGGCTCTTATCACCATCACGTAATTCAATGGCTTCACGTGAACCAGTGGATGCCCCGGATGGTACAGCGGCACGACCACGAATTCCGGATTCCAGAATGATGTCAGCTTCAACGGTTGGGTTACCACGTGAATCAAGAATCTCACGGCCTATAATCTCAATTATTTTTGGCATTGTTTCCTCAGTATTTCAATAACTTATATAGTATTGTTTAAGTAAATGTTTATATTTATGTCGGTTGATAATTTATAAATTAGTTTCTTCAAAAGGCTTCTGTTTAACCAGATGGTCAATTGCCTGAAGTGTTGATAGCAGTGATTCCATTTTTGATAATGGCCAGGCATTAGGGCCATCACTTAAAGCCCTGTCAGGGTCAGGATGACTTTCCATAAACAGACCCGATACTCCAGCGGCTACAGCAGCTCGTGCCAGGACAGGTACATGCTCTCGCTGACCACCTGATGATGTACCCTGACCACCCGGTAGCTGTACCGAATGTGTTGCATCAAAAACCACCGGACAGTTCGTTTCTCGCATCACCGCCAGGGCACGCATATCTGAAACCAGGTTGTTATAGCCAAAAGAGACACCACGATCACAAACCATGATTTGCTGATTACCCGTTGAACGCGCCTTGTCGACGACATTTTTCATATCCCAGGGCGCCATAAACTGGCCTTTTTTGATATTAACCGGCTTACCTGTAGCAGCTACCTTTAGAATAAAGTTGGTCTGCCGACATAAAAAAGCAGGGGTCTGAAGAATATCTACTACATCAGCGACTTCATCCATAGGTGTATCTTCGTGCACATCGGTAATAACAGGTACACCCAGTTCATTTTTAACTTTTTCAAGTATGCGTAAACCTTCTTCCATGCCAGGCCCACGAAAACTATCCATAGATGAACGATTGGCTTTATCGAAAGATGATTTATAGACAAAGGGTATGTTGAGTTTTTCGGTTATCTCTTTTAAAGCAGCAGCTGTTTCCAGTGCCATTGCTTCACTTTCAATAACACAGGGTCCGGCAAACAGAAAAAAAGGCTGATCAAGACCCACCTGGTAACCACATAAATTCATCAGGCAGCCTCTCCTTTTCGTTGAATACGATGAGTACAGGCTGCTTTAATAAAATCAGTAAACAATGGATGCCCATAACGGGGTGTTGAAGTAAATTCAGGATGGAACTGACAGGCGATAAACCAGGGATGGTCTTTTAATTCCACAATTTCAACCAGATTGCCATCAACCGATTTACCCGAAATAATCAATCCAGCCTGAGTTAATACATCCATATAGTTATTGTTAAATTCATATCTGTGTCTGTGACGCTCCTGAATCTGGTCAGCACCAAAGATTTCATGAGCATGAGTTCCGGGCAGCAAATCGCATGCCTGTCCACCCAGTCTCATCGTACCGCCAAGATCAGAGTTTTCATCTCTCTGTTCAACAGAGCCATCTTTAGATTTCCATTCTGTGATCAGGGCAATCACCGGATTATCTGTATCAGGCACAAATTCAGTACTATGCGCATCTTTTAATCCAGCAACATCGCGTGCATATTCAATCACGGCTACCTGCATTCCCAGACAGATACCAAGATAAGGAACTGCGTTTTCACGGGCAAACTTAACCGCTGCAATTTTACCTTCAACACCGCGTCGCCCAAAACCACCAGGCACAAGAATCGCGTCAAGATGCTGTAACTGCGTCATGTCACCCTGTTCAAGGGTTTCAGAATCAATATACTGAATATTAACTTTTACCCTGTTACTGATACCTGCATGACTTAAAGCTTCATTCAACGATTTATAGGACTCGGTAAGATCGACATACTTACCCACCATGCCGATAGTCACTTCTGAGTCAGGATGTTCCAGTGCCTGAACCACTTTTTGCCATTCAGACAAATCAGCTGGTGGAACATCCAGTTTGAATTTTTCGACGACTATCTGATCAAGCCCCTGATCATGCAGCCATTGAGGTATCTTATAAATATGATCCAGATCTTTTGCTGAAATAACCGCTTTCTCTTCAACATTAGTAAATAATGATATTTTTCGTCGATCTTCTTCACGCAAATAGCTTTCGGAACGACAAAGTAAAATATCTGGCTGGATACCAATTGAACGCAGCTCCTTAACCGAGTGCTGAGTTGGCTTGGTTTTCACTTCACCCGCAGTAGCGATATAAGGCACCAGCGTTAAATGGATGAATATCGCACGATCATGCCCCAGCTCAACACCCATCTGACGTATGGCCTCAAGAAAAGGCAGGGATTCAATGTCACCTACTGTACCGCCAATTTCGATCATGGCGATATCAGCATCTCCTGCGCCTTTGACTACGCAGCGTTTAATTTCATCGGTGATATGGGGAATAACCTGAACCGTAGCGCCTAGATATTCACCACGCCGCTCTTTACGAATAACATTTTCGTAAATACGGCCGGAAGTGAAATTACTGGCCTGACTGGTTCTGGAGTTAACAAAGCGTTCGTAGTGTCCGAGATCAAGATCGGTTTCCGCACCATCATCGGTGACAAAAACTTCACCATGCTGAAATGGACTCATGGTGCCTGGATCAACATTGATATAGGGATCGAGCTTAAGCATCCTGACCTTAAGGCCACGGGCTTCAAGAATAGCCCCTAGAGATGCTGCGGCGATACCTTTACCCAAAGATGAAACTACACCGCCGGTGATAAAAATATATCGGGTCATAAAGTATTATCTGGCCTTATGAGGAATTGTTATAGTAGTGACCCAAGGTCGGCGTATATTAGCAAACAAATACATATTCCTCAATTGAGATACAATAAAATTGAAATGACAAAGCTAGACAGAACTTAAGCATGAAATGGAGAAATTGAGTTTAAGGCCAGAACTGCATCACTGTGAAACATGTAATAATCGACATTAGTATATACTATTAAATGCATGTTTTCATTAACTTTAATACCCATTCAAATTACTTATGACACTAAAATCTATTTATCAATCTAAAATAGAAACGGAGCATTTTGATACCGACTCAGCACAGGCATCAGTTGTTGATTCACTGAATCAATTACATTTAGAACTCAGCAAACAGAACACATACAGGTCCAGTTTTAGTTATCGATTAAAAAAATTAACCGGTTCTAAACAGTCCACAAAAGGAATATACCTCTGGGGAGGTGTTGGTAGAGGCAAGACCTGGTTGATGGATCTTTTCTTTTTTAGCCTCCCCTTTGATGGTAAGTTACGTCTTCATTTTCATCATTTTATGCAGGCTGTTCATGATGAACTTAGACTGCTCAAAGGCCATACCAATCCGCTTATTCTAGTGGCACGAAATTTCGCCAAAAACACTTCAGTAATCTGTCTTGATGAATTTCATGTTTCAGACATTACAGATGCCATGCTGCTCTACGGTCTACTGGATGAGCTGTTCAAATGCGGCATAACACTGGTGATGACATCCAATCTATCGCCGGATGATTTGTATAAGAACGGACTTCAAAGAGAACGTTTTCTACCCGCCATAGAGTTCATAAAACAAAACACGCAAATTATTAATATCGATGGTGAAATCGACCATCGACTCAGGTTACTTGAAAAAGCAGAAACCTGGTATACACCGCTATCAGCAGAGAATAATGACCTGTTTATCAAACAATTTAGTGAACTAGCACCCTGTAAAGGCGAATTTAATCAGCCTTTACAGATTAACTACAGAACCCTGTACAGCAAGTTACACGCAGATGACGTTATCTGGTTTGAATTCGACATGTTATGTGCAGGCCCCAGAGCAACCGCTGATTATATTGAGATTGCTAAATGTTTTCACACAGTGTTTATATCCAATATTCCAGTAATGGATGAATCTACCGATGATAAAGCCAGGCGATTTATTAATATGATTGACGAGTTCTATGACAGAAATGTTAAACTAGTAGCTAGTTCTGAGGCGCACATAAACAATATATATCAGGGCCATGAGTTAACATTTGAATTTCAGAGAACAATAAGCAGGCTGGAAGAAATGAGATCACATAATTACCTTAGCAAAGCACATAAACCATAAACCATTTTCAATTAATTAATTTAGAGCCTGAATCATCTACCTTATGCTAAAAAAGATATTTCAAAATTTAATTCTTTTCTTTTTAGCATCAAACTCATTTGCATCCGTTGACAAGAACCCCCTTGCATTCGATGACACACCATTACACAGCCAGTTGATATTGCCTGACTGGTTTAAGTTAAGTTTTCTTGATCTTAAAGACAGTCTCGAAGAGGCCAATGCAAGTGGCCGTGGATTGATTATATATTTTGAACGTAAGAATTGCGCATACTGTAAAGCCCAGCTGGAAATCAACTGGGGTACAGCTGATATAGTTGATTACACAAAAAAACACTTTGACGTAATTGCCATTGATGTAAAAGGCCAGAAAATAGTCACTGATTTTAATGGCGACACATACAACGAGCATGATTATGCAGTTAAAATGAAAACTGATTTTACCCCTTCTTTTTTATTTTTTGATAGAAACGGACATTCATCATTAAAACTACACGGCTACCGCCCGCCTTATCAGTTCAGAGCAGCATTAGAGTTTGTCGCAGATGATCACTATCACAAGGAATCACTCGCCAGTTATATGGCACGTGCTGAAAAAGCCATGAGCTTTGGCCAGGAAGAACTTAATGATAATGAGATATTCGAAGCAAAACAGAAAATCACCAATTTAGACAGATCTCATAAACCAGACAATAAACCATTAGCTGTTTTCTTCGAACATCCAAAATGCCATGCTTGCGATATTCTTCATGCTGATCCAATGAATGAAACTGAAATCATCAATCAATTAATGAAAATGCGCGTAGTACAGATTGATACTACTTTAAATGACACTGTAATAACACCATCAGGAGAAAAGACCACAAATAAAATCTGGGCAGAAAAACTCAGCCTTAGTTTTGCACCCACGATTATCTTTTTTGATAACCATGGCCATCAAATATTTCGTATTGAATCTGTAGTTAAATTCAATAGATTAAAAAATGTTTTACAATTTATACTGGAAGATGGTTATAAGTCCTACCCGACATTCCAGTTATGGCGTGAGAAAAGCTATGAACGAAGATAATATATCAAAAGCTGTTGAAGCCATATGCCATCAGGGATGTACATCAGTATCAGACATTATTGATGCTCTAGAAAATGGAATAACGGTCGAACAAACCACTCATCTATCATGTGATGAACTCATCGCTTTACTAAAAGAATTAAAAGCGATCATGGCCATCTACGAAAAACGTAATTAATTCTGCTACATTCCCTGACTTAATACTGTTTCAGGCGATTGTAGACTAATAAGTTCACCACTCCCCCTGGAAATCCCTGCCCAGTCATCAAGATCAAATATTAAATCAACAATACCACAGGTAGGTACCTGCTCAATAATTTCATTAGAGAGATAACTGGACAACAATGCAATAGAAGGATTGTGCCCAACCAGCATTAATGTCTCAATCTCATTACTTACATTTCTAATTATTTCCAGCAGTGTTTCTGGTTCTGCTTCATAGACATCATCAACCAGGTTAATTTTATTTTCACCTATACCAAAAGAATCAACAAAGAATAAGGCTGTTTTTCGTGTGCGTACAGCAGGGCTAACAATAAGAAGATCAGGGCATACACCTTTATCCTTCACATAATTCGCCATCGAATGAGCCTGCTGAATTCCAGTTTCATTCAAGGTACGGTCTATATCTTTTAAACCCAGTTCTGCATAATCAGAGGATGCGTGTCTAACAAGTAATAGTTTTTTAATCATTTTATTTGAAGCCTTATAATAATTTTTTTATTATTTTTATCCTATTATTACAACCACTCCTTCGAAACTGTAATTAACTCAATATTTCTAACTTCCAGTATCATTGATTCAATAAGGCTTGCCTGTCCGTCAAGATACTTTCTGTCATTAGCAATTAATACAACACCTAAAATCGATTGATTCCAGTTATCAAGCTCACCCAGTTCGGCTATTGAAATATTAAAACGACTGGATAAGCGATCTTTTAAGCCTTTTATAACTCGCCTCTTATCCTTGAGGGATTGCGCATATGAGATCCGCAATTCAAATATCAACAACAATATATAAATATCTGCCCCAGACATAATTTAATAAGTGTAAAATTTTATACACATTTAATTAACAGATATTACTGAATAATATATTAGGCATAATCCATACCAGAAATATTTTAACCCTTATTAATCAGTGAGTTACAAACTATGTGCCATTTACACAAAACATATTAAATCGATTTATGTAAAGACTTTCGACACAGTATTGAAATATTTTTTACATTTAGCAATTATAGATAAGAAATAGAATACTGCTGAAAATTAATGATGCTTTCATCCTTGAAAGCGATTGATGAGTTAAAGCCTGTTAATGTCCATTCCCATTTGATCTGCATCTTTTTCATGATTTTTATTAGTAACAACCGCAATACTGGCTTTTTCTGACTGCAAATAGGTTTCGCCTACACGCTTAAGGTCATCAATTGTGACATTAATAACTTTTTGTCTGAATCTCTGCCTCTGCTCTTTACTACGTCCATAAAGATTATTATGGAATGCCTGTTTGGCTTCACCGGCCGGTGAACCCGGTTTATCCATACTACTAATAACTCCGAGTATAGCTTCTTCAAGCTGACGATATTCATGATCAGCCGTTAACAACCAGTCAATCGATCGATCAAAATCATTGAAGGTATCTATAAATCTTGGGTCACGATAGGAATAAAATCTAAAACAGGCATTGGCTGAATCATGACTAGCACCACCACCATAAGCACCACCCTGTTCTCGAATGACCCTATGCAGAAAACCATTACGCAAAAAACCGCCCAGTACAGCTAATGCCGGTGCATCATCGTGCTCAACCGGAACAGTTTGATAAGCTTTTGCACAAAAATTAACCTGTGTACTGGTAATCCATGCCTGCTTAATCTGTTTGTTAATTTCCGGCAATGTAAAGTCTTTACTCTTGACCTGCTCGATAACAGGCCAGATATTAGCAATATCGTCTTCTAGCTGATTTTTTAGATCTTCTTCAGCAATCAATAAATACTGTCTCGCCGAACTTAATACTTTAGAGTGAATAGCCTGAAACTTTTCGGCCAGGTTTATAAGGCTGGACTGCTGATTAATATCATCATCAAGCTGTTTAATGTATTCAATACCCGCTAAACCATCCAGTCGATGCGACAGGGCTGAGCCAGGACTCATGCCACTACAGGCCGCTGTCATGGCGAGGCTATGACCATGCCCTGTTATGCTCTGCTCTCTACTGGCTCTTTTCTGCGCTATTAACTCGCGTATACGTTCGTATTCATCAAAGCGCACAGCCTCGAGTGTTTGCTGCATCAGTTTATTTAACTCCTGATGATTTCTGGCCAGTGCTTTCGCCGATAAGACAAAATGACCACTAATTGACTGTACATTATCAATCTGACCTCGGGTTGAGGTATAGGCGTTAACACCTCCACTCACTTTTGATTGCCAGTCCTGCATACTTAGATAATCATTATCCGCACAACCCAGTTCAGTGAGGCAATAAGTGTAATATGGCAGTACATCCAGCAAGTCATTATCCAGCTGAGGCAGGTTAATGATAACTTGCTGGTAAATTAAACCATTAGTACCCTGTTCATAATAATTTACAGGTAGCCCATTTATTTCATTAATTGAACCTTCAGGCACATGTAATTCAGCAGGAATATCCTGCAGCCCTACTTTAGGCAGAACATCAGGATCATCTTCAGTATTTTGCCTTTCAAGTAGTTTCGCTGCTATTTCTATAATATTTTGAGTTTCTTCCGGGCTTAGCTGTTGTTTAATAACCGCCAGTTTATCCGCTTCTGCCTTTTCACGTTTCTGACTGAGCTGCTTATCTGGCTTCATTGTTAAAGTGAGTCTATGCTGATTATCCAGAAGATGGGTTCTGACCAGATTTTTTATAAAATCAGGGTTCTGTATATCTTCTCTTAACTGTTCAAGCACAGGATCCAGATTTAATACGGCAACAGGGTCACCACGATGAATAGCGGCGGGCAGACCATTCAAAATAAGCTGTAGACCAAAGGGATAACCATCACCGCCTATTTCTCGCTGCCCTAATTCCAGTTGATGTAATACAGCTTCTACACGTTCCTGTGGAACGCCTTTTTCAACAACATCCTGCAAGGTATTTATTACCAGCTCTTCAACAGCGATTGTATTTTCCGGGTTTGACCCTTCCACCCCACACATAAAGCTCATTTCACGATTGGAATCTTCCAGCCCACACATAGGTGAAGGTGCAGTACCTAAATCAGTTCTTTCCAGTTGATAACGCAAAGGTGACGCACTGTTATCCAGAAGCACACTGGACATAAGATGAGCGCGTAACATATCTAATAAGGACGAGCTTTCTCCCAGCAACCAGGCCAGGACAATATGTGTTTTTTCACTGGTATCTTCTTCATCTGAAGCATAACTATCTTCTACACGTTTAGGCTCAGTATAACGTTGTTCTTTTTCAACCTGGATCTCTTCATCCAGTTTTGTGAATTGAGATAATGCTCTGTCTTCGAATTTCTGCTGGTGTTCATAGGCCGGGATATCGCCAAAAGTCATGAACACAGCATTAGAGGGGTGGTAATGTTTTTTATAGAAAGCTATTAGCTCAGCATAACTTAAATCAGGAATATCTTCAGGGTCACCACCACTGTTGTAATGATAAGTCGTAGTTGGATAGAGATGCTCAGTCAATGTCTGCCACAGTGTGCTCACAGACGAGCTCATAGCACCTTTCATCTCATTAAAAACAACACCCTTATATACCAGATTGGTAGAGGCATCATCCGGGGTTTCAAACTCATATCTATGACCTTCCTGGGCAAAATCGAGTTCGTCCAGGGTAGAGAAAAAAACAGCATCCAGATACACATCCATCAAGTTATTAAAATCCTTACGATTCTGGCTTGCGAAAGGATAAGCTGTCCAGTCACTACTGGTAAACGCATTCATAAAGGTATTGAGAGAACGTCGTATCATCATAAAAAAAGGATCACGAACCGGATAATGCTGACTACCACACAAAGCAGTATGTTCAAGGATGTGCGCAACGCCTTTAGAGTCTATGGGCACCGTACGTAAAGCCACAAGGAATACGTTTTCTGAAAAATCTGCAGCAAGATGATAATGTAAAGCACCGGTTTTAATGTGCCTGTACTCTTCCACTACGAGATTTAATGATTCAACAGGCTCACTTCTTAGCCATTCAAATGATGGGTGTGTATTATGGGGTTGTAACGCAACTGCGGTCATAGAATGATCCAATTTAATTTATTTTGATATGAATTGTACTTGAGGCTTACATTTTGTGCCAAAATAACATTATTCAACAGATTATAAAAACCAAAATTTACAATGATTAAATCACTTACCGCTAATCAGCTACGACCCGCCTGTACGGCAGAGTCACTCCCCTTTGACACCACTGCAGAGTTAGAAGATCCACCGGGTATCGTTGGACAGGAACGGGCACTTAAAGCTGTTGAATTTGGCATAGGCGTTCATCATAGAGGCTATAACCTTTATGTCATGGGACCATCAGGTCTGGGCAAACATGGCATTATACGTAAATATCTGGCACAAAAATCAGCAGCTGAAGATGTCCCCGCGGACTGGTGCTATGTCCGTAATTACGAACAGGATTACAAACCCTATGCACTCAAATTACCCGCTGGACAGGGCAAGTTATTTAAAAAAGACATGAAAAACCTGGTCGAAGACATCGGTAAGGCCATCAATGCTGCATTTGAAGCATCAGAATACCAGGATCAGGTACAACAGATAGAAAAAATCTTTGCAAAAAAGCAGGCCTCTTTAATTGATAAGCACGTTGAAAGAGCCGAGAGCCAGAATATCGCTCTCACTCAAACACCGTCAGGTTTCATGTTAATGCCAATGAAAAACGGCATTGAGTTATCGGAAGAAGAATATGAAAATCTACCCGATGACGAAAAAGACATTATTGATAGTAAAATAGAAAGTTTTCAGGATGAGCTTGATTACCTTGTTCCAGAGATATCAAGACAGAGACGAGAACATAATATAAAACTCAAGAAGCTTAATCGGAAAGTTGTTTTATTTGCAACAAACAATCTCATTAAAGATGTTAAACGACGTTATAAAGCTTTTAAACATGTTGTTAATTACTTAAAAGCAACTCAGGAAGATGTGCTTGATCATCTCGAATTTTTTGTTGAATCTGAAGATGAAGAATCCTCATCAGATTCAACAACAAAAAGTAATGCATTAATACGTTACCAGGTAAATCTCATTGTTGATAGCAGCAAGAAGAATGGTTCACCTGTTATATATCTTGATAACCCAACTTATCATAATTTAATTGGTCGTATCGAATATGAAAATCGATCTACTGGCCCTTCAACTAATTTTACACTAGTTAAATCTGGCGCCCTGCTTGATGCAAATGGCGGCTACCTGGTTATTGATGCACATAAGATTCTCAGCATACCCCATGCCTGGGATGCTTTAAAACGATCGCTTTATGCAAAGAAAGTTAAAATTGAATCACTAGATCAGGTTTTGAATACAGACACCACCATTACACTTGAACCAGAACCCATCCCACTACGAATTAAAGTTATATTACTCGGTAATCGTATTACTTATTATATGCTTCATGAAATGGACCCTGATTTTGCGGAACTATTTAAAGTTGAAGCTGATTTTGATGAAGAAATGCCAAGACAGGATGAAAACATCCTGTTATACGCAAGACTCATTGCATCAAGAGCACGAAAACATAATTTACGAGATCTTGAAGCAGGTGCAGTAGCCAGGCTAATAGAATTTAGTTCTCGCATAGCAAATAATTCAGAAATCCTCTCTACACGCCTGAGAACAATTGATGATTTATTAATTGAAACTCAATACTGGGCCATGCAATCAGATCATCAACACATAACATACGATGATGTTCAACTCGCAATTGATGCACAAATTGAGCGCACCGAACGAATACAGAAACTTATACAGAAAGACATTCAGAGAGGCACTTTACTTATCGATACTGATGGAGAAGCTGTTGGTTTAATCAATGGCCTTTCCGTTTATGAAGTCGGCAAATACAGCTTTGGACAACCATCCAGAATCACCGCATCAGTACATCTCGGCGATGGGTCGATTATAAACATCGAACGGGAAGTTGACTTGAGTGGATCGATACATGATAAAGGTGTTTTAATTCTTTCAGCCCTACTGGCCAATCGCTATACCAAAGATACCCCATTATCCTTTTCCGCCAGTATCGCATTCGAACAGTCTTATGGACGTATCGATGGTGATAGTGCCTCATTAGCTGAACTATGCGTTCTTATTTCAGCACTAACCAACATACCCTTAAAACAGTCATTTGCTGTAACAGGCTCTCTAAATCAACAAGGCTACGTTCAGGCTATAGGTGGTGTAAATGAAAAAATTGAAGGTTTCTTTGATATCTGTAAACAGAGAGGTTTAACGGGAAACCAGGGCTGCATCATCCCTCAGGTTAATGTTATGAATCTTCTACTAAGAAAAGATGTTATCGACGCTATCGAAAGTAAACAATTTCATATCTATCCCGTTAATCACTACGAGCAAGCACTCGAAGTATTGACAGACCTGCCAGCAGGTGAAGAACTGATTGACGGGAATTTTGAGAAAGACAGTTTAAATGACAGGCTTATGAAAAAATTATGTGAATATGCAAAAATGCGGAAGGCTAGTAATATCTCAACAGTCAGAAACTTTTGATAGAAAAACCTGATATAACGACTATTTAGGCTCCAATAGATAAACTGACTCGTTTAGATAATCAAGTCCTCGCTGCTTAAAGCGTGGTTCCGCATCAAGAATATTATTAGACAATAGTTGTTTCACATTATATCTATTCTGATATAGATTCATTATCTCATTCTGAGAAACAGAGAAAGGCGGCCCATTCATCAGTAACTGATCATACTCCAGTGTAACTAGTAATATCTTTACTGATTCAGGTAGTATTTCATTTTGTTTATCGACATATCTTTTACGCATATCGACTGGCATCGCGACAAGAGATGCTCGATCATAGACCACTGATACTTCCTGTATTACTTCACTAACTAATGAAAAATAATCACCTTGAAGCAAACGAATATTATCACTAGTGTAAGCCGTAAAATTATTATATTTAGCCTGTTGATAATTTAACTGGTTTTCATCAAAAAATGCCTGTATCGCAATCTTACTGCATTCAACTCCTATTACATTGAGTCCGAGACTAGCCAGCCAGATGATATCAAGTGATTTACCGCATAATGGAACAAATACAGTTGCTTGCTGATTAATAGAAAGAAAATCCCAGCAGCTAATTAAATATGGATTTACAGCCGCCAGATGAAAACCTGTCTGCCTGTCTTTCCATCTTTGTTTCCAGAAACCGACATCCACAAGTCTTACCTCAATATTTTTTGTATAGATTATTATACATAAAAAAAGCCTCGTAATTTACGAGGCTTAAATTTATTGCTATATTGAAATAAATTTATGACTTAATCTTACTGACAATAATTTTATCTCGATTTTTTTCTATTGTCTTAACACTTATCCCCTTAACCTTAGTTAGATCATCGACAGAAGTGAAATCTCCATTAGCATTTCGATAATCTACTATTGCCTGAGCTTTCTTGCCTCCTATTCCAGAAAGCTCTGACAGTGTTTCTGCATCCGCCTTGTTGATATCAACTGAGCCAGCATAAGTTGCCGCAGATAATAACAACATCATACCCATTAACATTAATTTAATGATTTTCATCTCAATACCCTCTCCCTGGTTTAAAAGAGATCATAAGATAATAACTCAGAAGATAATTTACAATGGGGAAATTTCTGAATTTATTGTACGTAAAACACTAACAGGGTCAATGCTCTGGGTTATGGGGCGGCCAATAACCAGATAGTCTGATCCCGCTGAGATCGCTTCTAAAGGCGTCATAATTCGTCTTTGATCATCTACTGCACTTCCTGCAGGACGAATACCCGGTGTCACCAGAAGAAAATCCTGCCCCAGATTTTTCTTCATTGTCACAGCCTCCTGTGCTGAGCAGACAATCCCATCAAGCCCCGCATCTTTTGCTAACCCTGCAAGCTGTAAGGCATAATCGGCAGGCGACTGACTAACGCCAATATCCATAAGGTCATTAGATGACATACTGGTTAAAACTGTAACCGCAATTAATAATGGACGATGATTTCTTATAGCCAGAGCATCCAGTGCTGCTTCCATCATACGCCGACCACCTTGAGAATGAACATTTAGCATCCAGATACCAAGATCGGCAGCAACTTCACAGGTTCGTGCAACCGTATTAGGAATATCGTGATACTTAAGATCAAGAAAAACCTCAAACCCCCTGTTGTGAATTTCTTCTATGAATGCAGGGCCATAATGAGTAAACATTTCTTTACCCACTTTCAAACGACATAATGCTGGATCGATTTTTGAAATTAAATCCAGTGCCTCTTTTTTTTCTGAGAAATCAAGCGCTACAATTATTTTTGAATCTATCATTAAATCTCTCTAAACTTATTGATGCCGGGGTTTCATGCCACTCCATGTATGACAACTTGGACATAACCAGTAAAGTGTCTTTGCCGTATAACCACATTTTGAACACTGATAACCTGATTGATCCAGCATTAGCTGATCAATAACCTCTTTAATATAATTTTCCTGAACATCGATACTGGATAAGTTAATTTCCAGCATTTTTTGAATTCCATCAAGAGATGGCTTCAATTTCATTTGCACAGACAGATACTCAATTGCAGATGATGTATCATATACTTCATTAATTAAATCAACGATAACAGGCGTTAAAGAAACACAATCGTACTTTTCATCAAGCGAACGAAGATATGAAATTAATGACCTTAAATTTGACTGATTTTTATAACACTCGATGAGATGAATAACAACCAGAGGTAAATATACAACATCCTGGAATTCTACCTGCTTAAAAAATCGAATAGCTTTCTTATAACGTCCACGCTGTATAGCTAACTTACCTAGAATAATCGAAGCACGAACACAATTTTCATCCATTGACAGACCCTGTACCGCCAGTGCCTCAGATTCCTTTAAATCACCTTTTGAATATTCCTGATCACTTAGTTCACAATAAAATTGAGCGATAACAGTTTTTAAATTATTCTTAGCTGCACGTTGATATCGTTTAGCAACCGTTATGGCCTCCTCCCACTCATGCTCCTGCTGATAAATATCCATCAAATGAGTGAGTGCCTCTTCTGTATAGTCACTATCTTTAAGCACCTCATTAAAAAGGCCCTCTGCTCTATCTAGCCAGCCTGCTAGCTGATAGTCTCGACCCAGTTCAAGAAGCACTCTAACCTTATATTCCGAAGGCAAAGAGGGGCGCGCTAATAGACTCTGATGTAATTTAATTGCTTTATCAATTTCACCTTTGCGGCGAAAAATACTGCCCAGCGTCAAATGAGTATCAATGGTTTGCCAGTCACTCTCTACCAACTGCAGAAATACTTCAATAGCCTTATCCTGCTCATCATTAAGCAGGTAATTTAAACCCTGAAAATAGTCAGAGGAAAAGCGTAATTGACGTCGAGTTTTTTTATTTCTACGCTTTGCTAATAACCAGCCGAGGATAAATCCAAGCAGTATTAATACAACCCAGTGCCATTGTATAAAGCTTTCCATTTAAAGCCTGTTATGATCCGTTTTTAAGACTTCAGATAAACTACTCATTTCCTGTCTTTGCTTATTAAGCTGGCGTATTTTATTTTTCTGCCTGAGCAAAACAACAACATTTAGCAGGAAGCCAGTCAAAATACCCAGAAACAGGGTAATCAGAAGAATACCTGCCAGAGGAAAATCGAATCTGGAAGTGAATAAGTCTATAGAGACAAGTTGTGCATTACGATAGGCAAATGTCGCAACGATAATGACGACAGGAATAGCGACCAGCAGTGAGACAATACGAATCATCATGCCCTCCACGGGCAATTCTCAACAGCTTTTATTTATTCAGCTGCCTGATTTTTTATAGATTCATTGACCCTTTCTCTAAGCTCTTTGCCTGGCTTAAAATGTGGGACATATTTACCCGGTAATGATACGGAATCACCCGTCTTAGGGTTACGGCCTGCTCTAGGAGGTCGAAAATGAAGACTGAAGCTACCAAAACCACGGATCTCGATACGTTCTCCGCCTGCCAGGGCATGACTCATCTGCTCAAGAAGGCTTTTTACCGCGAGTTCTACGTCCTTATATGCCAGATGATTCTGCTTACGAGCCATCAGCTCAATAAGCTCAGACTTCATCATTGATTTCATTGCTGAATCTTCTGTCATCTCAAATCCCCGTATCAATTTTGTTATTTAGAGGTCGTCCCTGACCAGTTATTTCTTATTTATTAACTATTTAACTATCTTTATTAGCATCCATTTGCTCTTTCAGCAAGTCTCCAAGGGTCGCAGAAGGCGCATTTGTTGAGCTAGAGTAATCTTTTATAGCATTTTGCTCTTCTTCAGCGTCTTTTGCCTTGATTGAAAGGTTAATCATGCGGCTCTTGCGATCCACACCCAGGAACTTGGCTTCAATCTCTTCACCTTCTTTCAGAACTGTACGCGCATCTTCTACACGATCACGAGATAGTTCAGAAGCACGCAAAGTACCTTCTATGCCATCGCCCAGGTCGATGATAGCGCCTTTAGCATCCACTTCTCTTACAGTACCTGTTACCAGGCTG
>JAPHQX010000139.1 GCA_026196035.1 Gammaproteobacteria bacterium | reverse complement strand
TCACTTTAGATAAAGTATCTGGCTTCAATACTTTACCTAGCCCAATAACCCGTTGTAGATCTTCCTTTTCACCGCTCATATCAATATGAAATCTAAACTGACTCTGTTCAATTTCAGAGGGGAATACCTGTTTAATAGATGCGATGGATGATAAATAATGCATGACTTTTGCGTAAATACTCACATCACTAATACCATTGACCAGCAGCGCCAGCTCACCTTCACTCATTGTATCTACAATTGCAAAACGACTGGCTACCTGATCAGCCGCAAAATCAATACCATTCACCATCAGGCTTTCAATATCAGGTGCACGCACTCGCCAGCTTTCTGATTTCTTGTCGAGCATCAACGACCAGTCAACCTGCCAGCTGGCACCATCCCAGTTCATACGGCACAAGGCCACCGCATCAACAGAATATCGCTGACTTGCCTCCATGACTGGTCCCCAGAATTGCCCGCGAACATCCAGATAGGTCACCTGTTTCTGGTCTGTTTCATCAAATAGTGGCCAGATAACAGGCAGACCACGACGCCGGGCTTCCTTTTCAAGCGCATCCTTGATGACTGAAATATCACGGTCTCGCAGAATATATCGATTACGACCATCGGTGACACTCAGCCAGATCAGTACCGCTGGACGCTGGGCACCCCAGATTGGCAGGGAATTCTCTTTTAAAAGGGTTTTGATTTTAGAATCACTAAACAGAATCCAGAGATTATGTTTGATCTCTGGCTGCCCGGTATCTACTGACTGGCCTGGTTTCTTCTCTACGGCAAGATAACGATACTGCTGCACGTAGCGGGCTGCGGTTTTGATATTAATATGAGAGGGCGCCTGACTTGAACCGGACACACGCACCAGCACTTCAATAAAACCCTGCTCAAAAGCGGCCTGACGGATATCTCTATCCTGACTGACGACAGGCAATGTGGTCTCAAACAGCTGTTTAACCACTTCAGCCTGTGCTATTACAGGTAGCCCCATTAATAAGGCAATGAAAAAGACTAATTTACTTCGCATTATTATTCGTTAGATTTACAAGAGCGTGTACAATACCACATCTTTGACAAGACTTGCTTCAGGTATTAAATGTCCGCTTCAGATCAAACACATAAACCATTAAGTTACCGAGATGCCGGCGTCGACATAGATGCAGGTAATCAGCTCATTGAAGAAATCAAACCCCATGTTGCCAGAACCCAGCGTCCTGAAGTCATGGGTGGTCTGGGTGGATTTGGCGCCCTGTTTGAAATCCCGCTTAACCGCTATCAGCAGCCTGTACTGGTATCGGGTACCGATGGTGTCGGCACCAAGCTGAAGCTGGCTCTGGAGATGAACAAGCACGACACCATTGGCATTGATCTGGTGGCCATGTGCGTAAATGATATTCTCGTTCAGGGTGCTGAACCACTGTTTTTCCTTGATTACTATGCCACCGGCCATCTCGATACCAAAGTAGCCGTTGATGTTATCAAAGGCATAGCTGAAGGCTGTCACCAGTCAGGCGCTGCACTGGTCGGTGGTGAAACGGCTGAAATGCCCGGCATGTATAGCAAGGGCGACTACGACCTGGCCGGCTTCTGTGTCGGCATCGTTGAAAAAAGCGCCATTATCGATGGCTCAAAAGTACAACCCGGCGATACACTGATTGGTATTGCATCATCCGGCCCTCACTCCAATGGTTATTCACTGATACGCAAGGTACTTGAAGTTAGCCAGGCAGATTTAAATCAGAATCTGGATGGCCAGAAACTGGGCGATGCACTACTAGCACCAACCCGTATCTATGTTAAATCCATACTGCAGCTGCTGGAGCAGCTGGATATTCATGCCATGTCGCATATTACCGGCGGTGGGTTATTAGAAAATCTGCCTCGTGTAATGCCCGAAAATACCCGCGCTCAACTCGATGCATCAAGCTGGCAAATGCCCGCTGTTTTCCAATGGCTACAACAACAGGGCAATATTGAACAATCTGAAATGTACCGAACCTTTAACTGTGGTGTCGGCATGGTGCTGGTTGTGAATGCAGAAGATACTGAACAGGCGATAGAGTTACTCACCGCAAATGGTGAAACAGCCTGGAAAATAGGTGAAGTGGTCAGCTCTACGGGACGGGCTGATATTACGATTGAATAATGTCTAAACCTGCTCTTCCCATTGTTGTCCTTATTTCGGGATCCGGTTCAAATTTACAGGCCATCATTGATGCCATAAAAGCCAGACAGCTGAATGCCGAGATCAAGGCTGTGATCAGCAATCGCGCTGATGCCTTTGGCATCGAGCGCGCAAAACAGGCAGGCATCACAACTCATATCATTGATCACAGGAAACATCCAGATCGTGAGAACTTTGATCAGGCCATGATACAGATCATCGACAGCTACCAGCCAGCTCTTGTGGTTCTCGCCGGCTTTATGCGCATACTCACCGATGACTTTGTTAATCATTACCAGGATCGCATGATCAATATACACCCTTCCCTGCTACCCGAATTTCGTGGCCTGAATACTCATCAGCGTGTACTCGAAGCCGGCCGCGACAAACATGGTGTCAGCATTCATTATGTCACCAGTGAACTGGATAGTGGACCGCTGGTCATACAGGCTATGGTTAATATAGAAAATTCTGACACAGCAGACTCACTGGCAGAAAAAATACATCAGCAGGAACACATTATTTACCCAATGACCATCCAATGGCTGGCGGAAGAACGTTTGCAGTGCAAAAACAATCAATTATTCTTTAATCATCAGCCACTCACATCACCCCTGATATGGGAAAACAATACACTGCAGAATTCAAATACATGAAATGGATAACACTTTTATTTTTATTTCAGGTCAGCAATCAGTCTTCCGCTTTTGAATTACCCCCGACCTTTAATGCTACCTATCTGATAAAAAAATATGGCAGTACTGTTGCAAAAACAACTTTAACGCTGAAAAAAAAAGACGCTCAGATCAGTTATACGTCGAGCTCAAAAGCAGATGGTCTGGCGGCAATTTTTACCAGCGACACCATCAACGAAACCAGCACATTAAAACTGGCTGACAATCATCGCCCCCCCTACCTTCTTGAATATCATTATTCTCGCAAGACAAAACCAGAAAAAAATCAGACCATAAAAACCACATGGCATGAGAATAATCTAGCGAGTATTATTAGCCACTATAAGAATACTGATACACAATTTTCAGAACCTCATCCAGTATGGGATAAACTATCTATACAGCTGGCATTAATAAATGATATCAAGTCTGCAAAAAAACATGATATTCTCAATTATAAAGTTATTGATAAAAATTCCATAAAAGATTACAAATTTGAATATCTGGACGATGAAACCATTAACGTCCATAATCATAACTACCATACTAAAAAATTAAAACGCATTCATGCGTCAGGAAAGCGCACGACAATAATGTGGCTAGCAACTGATCTGGAAAACCTTCCCATTGCCATCGAACAACATAAAGATAAAGATATTAACTGGCGAATGGAACTCCAGGACATCAATATAAAAGCGAACTAGATATGCACGAATCTGATGACGAAGATTTTATTAGTAAAACCCAGCGAAAAACCGAATGTGATGCGCTGCAAAAACTGGGCGAAGACCTCACTACACTAAAAGACAGCGAACTGGATACTTTTGATCTGCCTGATGAACTTTATATTGCCATCAAAGATGCTCGAAAAATCCGTCAACATGGTGCACTGAAACGTCATCGCCAGTATATCGGCCGTTTAATGCGGGGCATCGATGCTGAGCCAGTGGCACAACAATTACAAAAGATTCGTCATAAAGATGATGTCCATACTGCGCTGTTTAAACGACTTGAAAACTGGCGCGATCAAATTATTGAAGAAGGTGACAAAGCAATAAATGAAATCATCAAAGAGTTACCCAATGCTGATCGCCAGTATTTACGCCAGCTATCCCGTAATGCCCAGAAAGAACAGAAACAGAAAAAACCACCGGTTGCATTCAGACAAATTTTCAAATATCTGCGCGATTTATCGGAGAACTAATCTATACTTGCTAGATCATTCATCTTTGCTTATACGAGAAGACAACCATGGATTTTACAAGTATTCACAACTACTACGAACATCTGGTTATCGACTATATTCAAACCAGAGTCATTCCTGAAATAGAAAACAAAGACGAAGACTTTTTACTCGATGTTGCCTGTTATGCACTGACCAAGCTACCCGCTCGCTACATGCGCCATGAAATTGATATGGCCTTTTATCTTGATTCTCGCGAAAGAGAAAAAATAAGCACGGAAGTAGCCAGAGCTGTGAAAGACGCCCTCAAACATATAGAACAAAATAACCATAAAGATGATCATGATTAAATAGCCGGGTATTTAGTCAGATAAATGCTCATGAACTGACCGAACAACATCTGTACCTGATTCTTATACCCACACTCTAATTATTTCATAATTAATTTCCCTAGCTGCAGACACCCATTATCTGAATAATGACCCAGATCAATTGATCCCACAGCAATATTCTACAACTTATCTATAATTGATTGATAACATTTGCTGGAGGCATTAGATGAAAAATATAGGCCTGATTAAAGGTTTTTTTATACTGACGGGACTATTAACAGCCATGTTAATTACCCAGAGCGCTATTACCTATTCCAAGAGTACGGAAATTATTCATCTAACCCATAAACTCACAGATATAGAATTACATGTTCTGAATAAGGCACATCAGCTTAAGCTGACAGTCGTACAGGTTCAACAATGGCTTACAGACATCAGTGCCACCCGGGGGCGAGACGGCCTGAACGATGGCTTTGATGAAGCTGAAAATAATGCCCAAAAATTCAAGTCACTGATAGCCGATCTCATCAGCCTCGACGGCAAGAATAAAGAGCACTATGAATCTATGCTGCCGGTGTTTGACGCCTACTATTCAACCGGTAAACAAATGGCTCAGGCCTATATTGATAACGGCCCTGAAGGTGGCAATCGAATGATGACAGCATTTGATAGCGTTGCCGCTGATATGACAGAATCCGTGGATGCCTTTCTGGCAGCCACAATGAATCGTATTAGCAACGAATCTATCCAGCAGGCTAAAGATGTTGATACTGCAAGAACATTAATTGTAGCTAGTTCCGCCCTCATACTAACCATCATGGCCATATTCGTGTTTCTGACCCACAGATCATTATCACGCCTGCCCAAAGCGATTAGCTGTATACAGAAAATAGCGGCAGGCGACTTAAGCATTAGCCTGAATCCGGTCAAACATGATGAAATTGGCAATCTCTTACGCGCGGTTGACGACCTTCGATTACAGATTCTTAATATTATTTCTCAAATCAGACAAACCAGCGGTCAGCTTTCAGCCACTTCTCAGCATCTGACAGGCGTTGTCTCAGAAACCCATGATATTACATCTCAACAACAGTCAGAAACTCAGCAGGTGGCTACCGCGATGAACCAAATGACGGCCAGCATTCAGGAAGTCGCAAATAATATTCACATGGCAGCTGAAACTGCCGCGAACACCAATAACGAAACCACATCTGGTCGAAAAGTTGTCAGCCAGGCCATTCAACAGATACATCAACTGGCAAATGAACTGGAAAATGCAGATGCGACTATCCAGCAGCTGGAGCAAAACAGTAATAGCATTACTGGCATACTGGACGTCATAAAAGGTGTCGCTGAACAAACCAATTTACTGGCATTAAATGCTGCCATTGAAGCAGCTCGTGCGGGTGAACAGGGCAGAGGTTTTGCGGTAGTGGCTGATGAAGTACGCTCACTCGCCAGTCGCACTCAACAGTCAACGGAAGAAATCAATCAAATGATAGACAAACTACTGGCCGGTGCTCGTCAGTCTGTAGAAGTAACCAATACCTGTCGTCAACAGGCACAATCAGCTGTAGAACAAACGTCCACTGTCAATGCATCACTGGAAACCATTGCAAACTCCGTATCACAAATTAATGATATGAGTATGCAAATCGCAAATGCCGCAGAAGAACAGGGTGCCGTTTCAGAGGAAATTAATCGAAATATCGTAAAAATCAGTGACATGTCTGAACATACGGTTGAGATTGTCAGTCAACTCACGAGCACAGGAAACGAGCTTAACCATCAGGCTAGTGAACTTGAAAATGCAGTTAGGCATTTCAAGTTATAATTTAACTGATTTTACAATTTAAACGACGATGCTCCAGAACAGGGAAGTTTTTTCTGGTTCTCGTTAAGAATGCTTTATCAATATCAGCAACGATCACACCCGTTCCATTTGGTAATCGATCCAGAATATTACCCCAGGGATCAACAATCATACTATTACCATAGGTTTCCCGACCGTTAATGTGAAATCCACCCTGAGCTGAAGCAACCATATAACAGAGATTCTCTATTGCTCTGGCACGTACCAGAGGTTCCCAGTGTGCTTTGCCGGTAATTGCGGTAAATGCAGATGGCAAAACACAAATTTCCATACCATAGTCATTCATAGTACGAAATAACTCGGGAAAACGCAGATCATAACAAACAGCCAGACCTAAACGTCCAAACGGTGTATCGACAACAACCGCTTCATCACCCGCATCTGTTGTAGCAGATTCATTATAACTTTCAGCATTATCCTGAAGAACAACGTCAAACATATGAATTTTGTCATAACGTGCCACTTGTACACCCTGATCATTAAATAATAAACAGGCGGCTCGGGCCTTACCATCAATATCTGACATCATGGGAATAGTGCCGCCAACCAGCCAGACACCATGTTTTTTTGCCTGATTTGCCAGAAAATCCTGCATCACCCCCTTACCCGGTTTTTCAGCATGGGATACACGCTCTTCTTCAGTCATTGCCATTAAGGCAAAATTTTCAGGCAACACGATTAATTCAGCGTCTTTTTTAACGGCCTGCTCAATTAACTTAATTGCACTGTCAAAATTAGACTGCACATTAGGACCCGATGCCATCTGGATGGCGGCAACTCTACTCATTCGTTAGTTTCCCCTGAATCAGAACTATTTTTATTATATCCTCATTCCCACTTCCAGGAACAGTCTGCATACTACTAGATGGCACACCCAGTGCAATTAACCAGTCCATAAGTTCCTGCACCCACAACTCACCTTCTTCACCACCTGGATAGTGCATTTCAAGCACTTTCTGAGTATTTTCAGTCCATAATCGAACCAGATCAGTTAATTCAGGCAATTTTAATAATTTTTCACCGTGACGGGATATCTCCCACTGTTCATAACTAATATTCATCGAAGACATGTCTTCAGCAAATACAAGCATTGTTGCTGTAACAGAACATAATAATAACAATAATCGAATCTTAAAAATCATCTTCACTGGCTTCTTCGCGTTGTTTTATTTTTTCTGGCACCGACAATACTTTAACCTGTGGATCATTCCACGAACCTGTCACAGAATATTTATATTCAGCAATCTTATCAAGACCAAATACTTTCTGAAAAAGCAGTATAGCTGCACCCACAGGCGCACCAGCAGCCAGTGTACCGATTACACTGAGCGTTCCACTTACACCAGGAGTAACTGTTATGATCTGATCATAGTCCTCTGCAGTTAAACCAATCCGACCTTTCATATTAATCTCGGCCACCTTTCCTTCAATTTTAAAATTATCAGTATAGGCATTACCATTTGAAAAACTAAAATTGCCTTTAATATCATCAAAAGCAAAACCACCTGAAACCTGATTACCAAAATCAAGGGATAACAATGTTTCAAAATTAAATATCCCCAATATACGTGCTGCTCCCGGCTGTATGTCAATCAGCTTACCATCTTTCAGATTAAGAACTGATTCGCCTTCAAGAAGATCCCATTTAAATTTATATGGCTCTGCAGGCCAGCGCCATTTAAAAACTCCCTCACCATGTGCATCTTTAATACTTCTGGTTATATTAAGATTTGTTAAACAGTTGCCAAGATTATTACTGGATAATTTAAAATCAAATGAAGTAAGGTTCGAATGACGCCAGGTTGAAATCCATGAACCTTTACCCTGCAAATGAATATCAGGAGCATCAAACCGAATCTGGTCAATCATCATCCCCGATTTAGACTTGTGTGTTTTTAAACTGATATTTTTTAGACCAATATCATTCCAGACAACTTCTTTTGCATTCAACGTCAAAGATGGTAATTCAGCAGGTTTTATAGTTTGCCCAGTAGTTGTTATATCTTCATTGATATACTCTGACAAATTGACGTAATCAATATTTAGAATAACTGGATTCTTCATAATTGACTCCGCAGAAAACTGAATAGCGCCTGTCAATGACTTAGACTGAAGACTGATATCCCAGAGCTGTTTCTCATGCCTGGCCTGAAGACCCGTTGATTTATTATAATTCATACTCAGAGATAGAATATCACTGGGCAATACAGCAATATTTAATTCAAATGGCACAGATGTATCAGCTGTTTTTTTAAATGGCGCGGGCAATATAAATGAAACACCCTGAAGATTAGATTTAACAGAAATCATAGCTGATGGATGATCTTTCTTTGATGTTCCCGGAATATCTATATTGACACCCCAGTCTGCCATACCGTCCAGATACTCTTTTAATACAGGCATCGGCGCTAATACATTTTTCACAGGCAAGCGCCCTGCAATTTCGATGCGAGTAAGGACATCAGACTCGACTTTCACTGGCTGCACAGTAACATCCAGTGCATGACCATTCATTTTTGCCTGTATCTTTTCGGCATGAGTCGATGACTCGGTAAACATCAACTCACCATTTATAGAATTCAACAAATAACCCTGATCAGGCAATAAGATCTCATTGTTTTTAAATAATAACTGACCATTAATTTTAACTTCATCATCGTTAGATAACGGTATCTGTAAATCCAGATCCAGATCAGATCTTCCTGTCCCCTTAAGGTCACTTATAAAAGATCCCAGAGCCTCCTTTAATGGACTATTTCTAACATATAAAAATAAATCTGATAGAGGCGCCGCTATATCACCATCAATTGATAAATGTGCATCGGCTAAATCATCTATAGCAACATTTATATTCGATAAATCTGCGCCATAAATATGCCCCATGGCATTCTCAATTGAAAACCTGGAATTATAAAAAAGCAGCGAAGATTTCAGACTTGTAATGGCAGGCCAGTCAGGCAGATATTGAAGCCTTGTATTATCAATATCGAACAGAACTTCCATTACACCTTCACTACTATGAAATGGAAAATCCTCAGACTTACCATGAAAAAGGAATCCACCCTTCCGAATATTACCTCTGACGATGGCTTTATCCAGCCAGTCAACTGTTTCTTTGCTCATAATAGATGTGGGCAAATAAAGACTGGTATAACTGGCATCGCCCTGTTGAAATCTGGTGAATATATCCATAAAAACCGAACCCTGATCAGGAATCTCAATATGAAACATGCTATCTGTTCTAATATGAGGAGACTGAGCCAGTATTTCTTTTGCATCAATGTGCCAGTCATTGTCTTTTCTGACAATATCAACAGCACCGGACAAATAATTTAGATTTAGTTCATTTCTAAACAACCCATTAAAATCAAGTACGACGCTATCACTTTCAATATCAAGCAATATATGATTACGTGTCAGACCTATATGACCATCAAGCCCCTGAACCGATGGCAAGTCTGAAATCGACTTGTAACCAAAGTTATTAAAATACGCATGAACAACAATTTCCTCCAGCCTGTCAAGGTCAATAGAAAATGTTGCATCATATAAATCACCGACAACACTATGCTCATCAACAATATTCAATGCATCAAAAGAAAAGTCAGTACTAATCGTATCCGCAATATTCGCAAAATAAACCAGATCATCCAGCCTTGCGTAATTCGTTGTTAATTTTACTTTCCTATGTTCATAAATCTGTAATTTTACAGCCGATTTCTCAACCCACTTCTGCTGATTACGTTGTATCTCAAGATCACGGATATCAACAATCATTCCATCATCAGTTCGCAGCCACTTCATCAATGCAGAAAAATGATCCAGCCTCCATGCCTGCACGTCCTCATCAAGATGATATAAAACCATATCATCAGCCTGCACATCCAGACTCACTCGCTCTATAGATAAGCCATTAAATGTAAACCAGGCATCTGCAGTCAACTGACCTGATCCGGGAAATTCAATAAACTGCCAGTAATCATTCAACCACGCATCAAGCTGTACACTCTCTAACGAAATATATGATCGACCCAACCATGAATGCGGATTACTTATATCACCTTCAAACTCAGCCATAAGCCGCACATGCCGTCCATAAGCCGCTGGCAGGTCCATATCAATTGAAACTTTATGACCAGGCTCATTATTAATCATAGTGAGATTAACTTTTGTAAAATCCAGTCTTTGAGAATTATTTATCTGGTCAACCCAGTGAATTGTACTATCCACCAGATAAAGAGAAGTATCCGAAAAAAGATTCATCACTTTTTCTGCTGCTGAAGCATCAGTTCCATTTGATCCTGAGACATTTATATTTATACCCTGAATCAGAAACTCACCTTTCTGATTGCGTTCAATCTGTAGATTCATACCAAATACAAAAATATCACCCAACTCAGGTCGCATATTTTTTATTGATTCGGTCCAGTTTAGACTGACACTAATTTCTGAAAAATGAAGAAAATGCCTTTTATGCTCAACGTCATAAATAGAAACATCAAGAAATTTGAGACGAGGTATTAACCAGCTAATATCAGCATCGATCATACCTATTTCAACAGGCATGCCTAACTGAGCAGTTAATTCTCGCTCAATATCTTCACCATAATCGGTGATATAAGGGATAATCGCTCGAAAAATGCTAAATACAACCGCAAAAAATATAACGACTATAGCTATAGCAATTACAATTCTGGAGCGCAGCTTATGTTGTTTGATAGCCAATGTTATGTATTAAAAAACTTGTGATTTACATAATGACAACATCATACTGTTCCTGCGTATACAAAGCCTCGACCTGTAACTTAATCGGGATTCCAATAAAATCTTCCAGTTCAGCCAGACTATTGGATTCTTCATCTACCAGAATATCAATAACGTCCTGAGCTGCAAGAACCAGTAACTGCTTTGCATCAAACTGACGTGCTTCACGTAAAATCTCCCGAAAGATTTCATAACACACCGTTTCAGATGTTTTTACCGAACCACGACCTTCGCAGGTCGGACAAACTTCGCATAAAATATGCTCGAGACTTTCTCGTGTTCTTTTTCTGGTCATTTCAACCAGACCCAAAGAGGACACTTCACAAACATGGGTACGTGCATGATCTTTCTCTAATGCTTTTTCAAGTGCACGTAACACCTGGCGTCGATGATCTTCTTCAAGCATATCAATAAAATCAAGAATAATAATGCCACCCAGATTACGTAATCTTAATTGCCTGGCAATTGCCTGCGCCGCTTCCAGATTAGTTTTAAAAATGGTTTCTTCAAGATTTCTATGACCGACAAATGCTCCAGTATTTACATCAATGGTGGTCATCGCCTCGGTCTGATCAATGATCAGGTAACCACCCGACTTAAGGTGTGCTTTACGATCCAGACTTTTCTGTATTTCGTCTTCAACACCGTAAAGATCAAAAATTGGACGCTCGCCAGGATAATGTTCAATAACAATAGACGTTTCTGTCATAAACTGACCTGCAAACTCTTCCATGCGACGCCAGGTTTCTCTGGAATCAACGCGTATTTTTTCAAGATCATCGTCAATCATGTCACGCAATACACGTAATGATAAAGGCAGATCTTCATGCACAACATGACCTGCTTTTATTTCTTTTGATTTCTCGCTGATCGATTCCCAGAGTTTTTTCAAATAAATAATATCCTGCCGCATAGAATCCAGATCTGCAGACTCAGCCGCTGTTCGAATGATATAACCTGAATCGCCGAGAAGATCTTCATGCTGCATTAACATATCACGCAAACGATCACGTTCTTCTTCAACTTCAATGCGTGCAGACACACCGACATTGGTCGAGTTGGGCATAAACACCAGATAACGTGAAGGAATAGTAATGTGAGAAGTTAACCTCGCACCCTTGGTTCCCATAGGATCCTTAATCACCTGCACCAGAATATCCTCACCCTCCCTTAACAATTGCGAAATGGATGGTTTCTGATCATTGCCATTATCTTTACTGAAAGAAGGAACCATAACATCAGAGACATGAAGAAATGCCGCCCTGTCCATTCCTACTTCAACAAAAGCCGCTTCCATACCGGGTAATACACGACAGACACGCCCCTTATAAACATTACCTACCAGGCCTTTATTACGACTACGCTCAATATAAAGCTCCAGTAAAACCCCATTTTCCAGAATGGCAACACGGGTCTCCTGTGGCGTAACATTAATTAGAATTTCTTTACTCATAAATCCCTTCTTGCTTGTTATGACATCTGGCCAGAGGTCACACCAAATGCTTTTAATAATTGTGCTGTCTCAAAAAGGGGTAAGCCCATTACCCCGGAATAACTACCATCGATTTTTTCAATAAACTGTGCGGCCAGACCCTGAATAGCATAAGCCCCTGCTTTATCCACTGGCTCACCAGTCTCCCAGTAAGCCTGGATTTCATCCTTGGATAACTGTCGAAAATACACATTACTGATATTCAATAAACATTGTTGTTTTTCAGCACTGACCATAGCAACAGCCGTTAATACCTGATGGGAATGAGCCGATAATGCACTTAACATCTGTATAGCATGGGCCTTGTTTTCAGGCTTACCGAGTATCTGTTTATTTAACAAAACTATAGTATCAGACCCAAGCACAGGACGCTTTGTTTCACTTCTTTGATAACCTGCACATGCTTTTTCCAGTGCCAGTCGGCTTACAAAATCCTCGGCAGATTCACCGGCTTTTACGGTTTCATCAACATCGACAGGCATAACCTGACAGCTAACAGCAATTTGATCAAGCAACTGCTTACGACGAGGTGAGGCTGATGCCAGGATAATTTGTGGCTGTTTCATACTTCAGGATCTGTGATAAGGGTGATTTTTTAAGATAGTCCAGGCTCTGTACAGTTGCTCTGCAACAATAATACGCACCAGTGGATGGGGAAATGTAAGCGCTGATAATGACCAGTGTTCGCGCCCCAGAGCACGACATTCGTCTGAAAGGCCCTCAGGACCACCAATCATCAATGCGATATCCTGACCTGACTGCATCCAGACATCGAGTCTTTCAGATAATTGTTCAGTACTCCAGGGCCTGCCTGTAACATCCAGAACCACAACATGTGAATTTTTCGGAATACTGCTGACGATGCGTTGACCTTCATCCTGAACAATGCGCCTGATATCTGCATTCTTACCCCGTTTCCCGGGGGCAATTTCTTTTAATTCCAGCCTGGCCTCGGCAGGCAGTCGTTGAGCATATTCTTTGTAACCCTGCTCAACCCATGAAGGCATTTTCTGGCCAACGGCTAAAAGATGTATTTTCATTAATTAAATTGCGTTGCGCTCCTCAGGGGCATCAAATAACCATAGCTTCTCAAGGTCATAAAACTCCCTGATATGAGGCTGCATGATATGTACAACCACATCACCCAGATCAACCAGCACCCATTCTGCCTGTTCTTCACCTTCTACACCTAAAGGCTTAACACCGGCCTTTTTAGCTTCATCAGCAACATTATTGGCGATGGATTTCACATGACGGCTGGAGGTACCACTGGCGATAACCATAACATCAGTGACACTGGTTTTACCCATGACATCAATTTCAACAATATTCTCTCCTTTCAGGTCGTCTATTGCCTTAATTACCAGTTTTTTCAATTCTTCAGTTTGCATATATTTTATCTATCACCAGACACATCAGATCTGTCTGGCTTCTAATCTCTCTCTAATGGATTCGGGTACTAAATAACGAATACTGGCACCTGAAATCAGAATTTGACGAATCTGACTTGCAGATATATCCAGCATGGTTACAGATTGTAACAGGATTTGCCCCTGCTGACTCTCAACCAGGGCCTCTGCCTGACGGCATAATCGCGACTCAATGATGTCGCTGAATTCAGCAAAATCCGGTTTATCCGTGCCTGGACGCGTAATGACAATCAAATGACAGAGATTCAGAATATCCTGCCAGCGATGCCATTGGGTAAAACCTGAAAAAGCGTCCATACCCATAATTAAACACAAATTATACTCAGGAAAATCATTTTTCAGATCTGCCAGTGTATCCACCATATAGGATGGACCTTCCCGTTTCATTTCTCTATCGTCGAGCACAAAGCCATCAACATCGGCAATGGCTATTTCAACCAGTTGACGACGTGTTTCCGTATCCAGCCAGGGTTGTTGACGATGAGGAGGCAATCGATTTGGTAAAAATCGTACCTGTTCAAGACCTGTTACCTGCATCACCTCATATGCCGGTCGCAGATGCCCAAAATGAATGGGATCAAAGGTACCACCGAAAATGCCCATTAATCTGGCCATTACATCATCCGTTTATTGACGAATCTGGCCATCACCCAGAACGATGTATTTTTGTGAAGTCAGGCCTTCCAGTCCGACAGGACCACGAGCATGAAATTTATCCGTACTAATACCAATTTCAGCTCCTAAACCATACTCAAAACCATCGGCAAAACGAGTTGAGGCATTCACCATCACCGAACTGGAATCCACTTCACGCAGGAAGCGACGAGCTTTGCTGTAATCTTCAGTGACAATAGAATCGGTATGATGAGAACCATGCCGATTAATATGCGCCATGGCCTCATCCAGTGAAGTTACCAGACGTATCGCCAGCACAGGTGCCAGATATTCTGTATCCCAGTCTTCCTCGGATGCAGGTAGAATATCAGTAATAATTTTCTGCGTATTCTCGCAACCCCGCAACTCAACCCCTTTATCACCATACTGCTTTGCCAGTTCAGGCAACACCTGCTCGGCAACCGCCTGATTAACCAGCAGGGTTTCCATCGCATTACACACACCATAACGATGGGTTTTGGCATTAACCGCTATATTGATAGCCTTTTCCAGGTCAGCCTGATCATCTATGTAGACATGGCATATACCATCGAGATGTTTAATCACAGGCACTTTCGCTTCATTACTGATGCGTTCAATCAGACTCTTACCGCCCCGTGGAATAATCACATCGACATAGTCTTTTGCGGTAATCATTTCACCCACAGCAGCACGATCAGTGGTTTCCACCACCTGTACAGATTCGGCTGGCAGGCCAGCCGCAACCAGACCCTGCTGAATGCATTGTGCTACAGCCTTATTGGAATGAATGGCTTCAGATCCACCGCGCAAAATAGTCGCATTGCCCGATTTCAGACACAGACCCGCAGCATCAGCGGTCACATTAGGACGTGACTCGTAGATGATACCAATCACACCGAGAGGCACTCGCATTTTACCAATCTGAATACCGCTGGGACGGTAAGCCATATCCGTCACTTCACCGATAGGGTCAGGTAAGGCCACTATTTGCCGTAAACCCTCAGACATCCCTGCAATTCGTTCATCATTTAAAGCCAGACGATCAAGTAAGGCATCATCCAGACCACTGGCTCTACCCGCCTCAAGGTCTTTGGCATTTTCGGCTTTGAGTATTTCAGCAGCAGCATCAATGGCATCGGCAATGGCCAGTAATGCCTTATTTTTGATACCCGTATCGGCACGGGACATTTCAACAGATGCCTGACGCGCCTGTTGCCCTAGTTGTTGCATGTATTGTTTTACATCCAGAGTCATGATTATTTCTTTTAGCTTTGATAATGGGTGCTATTTTGCCATAGAAAGCAGAAAAGCGCTTTTCTATGTTAATTCAGCATCTTCCTTCTGTCATTGTGGGACAACATAGCAATCTCAATTTACTTACTCTTAAAATTATTAGCACTCAATACTCACACATTCTGTTTCGCCTCTCTGGCGACCCACTTCTTTGTCAACAGCGACAAAGAAGTAGGCAAGAAAACGCCGCCCAATACAGTTTGCCCTGCGGGTTCCCAAGCATTGGTAACTCACCCTCTTAAATTCAAATACAAGATTAAATATTGTGAACTTCGATACCGGGTCGTCTCGATTCGCCATCCGGGCTCATTTCGACTAAATCCGCCGTCCATGGCGGATTTACCCTACAGGCAATCAATGCTCGGCAAACTGCAAAAGGGAGGTAAGTCAAAAACAAACCCGTCAGCATCTGTCATTTCGAGTGATAGTGAGTAAAAAGCGCTTTTGATTTACCTCCCCATTGAGCAAGCTGAGGAGGGAGTGATTTATGAGGGGGCTTTCTGTGAGGATGTCTGAGCGAATCTGCCTTTTGATTCGTGAGTTCCGGAGCAGCCCTCATAAATTGCGAGTGACGATGGAACCCTCATTGCTTTTTATGAGAGCTTGCGACTCGGGGCGGCATTCTTTTGGTTACTTTTCTGTTGCTGCAGACAGAAAAGTGACTCGC
>JAPHQX010000003.1 GCA_026196035.1 Gammaproteobacteria bacterium | reverse complement strand
TTGCTTAATAAACCTGTTGTCACCTATAACACTGCTGTCCCTGCACCTCATTTACTAAACGTAACCGATAAACATGAAATCGAAAAAACACTGGAATATGCACTTAACCGCCCCGATTCACTAATGAAAGCTATACAGGAATTTGGCGATAACGTGCACCCCTACCATGATGGGAAATCATCAGAACGAATATTACAGGCAACAGATGACTTTATTGCCAATGACATGGGAAAACTAAAACCCAAACCTTTCAACCTGTGGCGCAAAATACAAATGCGCAAACGAATGAAATATTATCACTGGTAAAACTTAAATTTTAAGTCTGTACTCGCAACCACAATAAGGGCACTTGCCATGACCCTTATCATCAAAGGCAATAAACACCTGCGGATGTGAATTCCACAAACTGCTACCCGGCAAGGGACAATGTACTGGCAGCTCATCCTGAGCCACCTCAACATGATCTTTTAAATTTGGCTGCGCTAAACCCGTCTGTGTTGCTGTATTTGGATTGGGCATTTCTCAGTCTCCGACTTTATCTCAGTTTTAATCTTTAACTAACGTCAACCATTCAGGATGTACATGATGACGGCCGTGTACTACATCAAAATACAGTGTCTGTAGCTTTTCTGTAATGGGTCCACGACTACCACCACCAATGGTACGATTATCAACTTCCCTAATGGGTGTAACTTCAGCCGCAGTGCCGGTGAAAAAAGCTTCATCCGCAATGTATACCTCGTCACGGGTAATGCGTTTTTCTTTTATTTCGACACCCAGCTCAGCCGCCAGGGTAAAAATAGTATTGCGGGTAATACCATTTAACGCTGATGTCAGATCCGGCGTATAAATCACACCATTTTTTACCAGAAAAATATTTTCACCACTGCCTTCTGCCACATAACCTTCGTTATCCAGCAACATGGCCTCATCATATCCATCATGCAATGCTTCCTGTAAGGCCAGCATGGAGTTAATGTAATGGCCATTAGCCTTGGCTTTACACATACTGATATTGACATGATGTCGTGTATAGGATGATGTGCGAATACGAATACCGTTTTCCAGATTATCCTTACCCAGATAAGCACCCCATTCCCATGCAGCGACCATAACGTGCGTTTTTAAATTATCTGCACGCAAGCCCATACCTTCAGAACCATAAAAACACATGGGACGAATGTAGGCACTTTCCAGATTATTCTCACGCACTGCCATGCGTTGTGCTTCATTAATCGTTGCTTTATCAAATGGCATATCCATATTCATAATATGCGCAGAATCAAACAAACGATCCGTGTGCGCCTGCAAACGGAAAATAGAGGTTCCCTGCTCTGCCTTATAGGCACGCACACCTTCAAATACACCCATACCATAATGCAACGTATGGGTTAAAACATGAACCTTGGCTTCACGCCAGGGAACGAGTTCCCCGTCAAACCAGATTACACCATCGCGATCAGCCATGGTTTGCATAAACAACTCTCCTAAACATTGTCACCGAGATCTTCACCCAGCAACTGTTGCCAAATTTGTTTTACTTCATTGCGCTGCTCAATAAATTCATCACCACTCAAAACAGAAGACTGTTCCTGCAATGCGCGCTGATGACCTCGAGCCCTGTATAACGCATAAATTTCAATCAATCGTGCTGTCTGTTTTTCAGTCAAACAGCCTGCTTTCTGTAAAGCTGATAATAATCGTCGGGTCGCCGTATTCTCTACCAGATCAGTATGTTGCGCTGCATTTGCCAGCACCCCATACTGAGCTATAAATTCAATATCAACCAGCCCACCTGCGTCCTGCTTCAAATGAAAAGCATCGGACTGCTTACTACCCAATGAATCACGCATTTTTTGCCGCATCTCCAGCACGTCTGACTGCAGCTTTTCGATATCACGGGGCTGATTCAACACAGAACCCCGAATTCTATCAAATTCCGCCATAAGATGCGTACTTCCATACACCATCCTGGCACGAATCAATGCCTGATATTCCCAGGTCCAGGCTTTTTCCTGTTGATAGGTTTCAAAAGCATCCAGACTACTGACCAGCATACCTGCAGCACCATCAGGACGCAGGCGCATATCCACCTCATACAGGCGCCCGGTCGATGTCTGCGCACTCATAATATGCACCATTCGCTGAGCCAGACGCGCAAAAAATGTACTGTTATCAAGACTCTTTTCACCGCTGGTAAACTGGTTCTGGCCCCTGCTGTCATGTAAAAACACGATATCAAGATCTGAACCATAACCCAGTTCATTACCCCCCATTTTGCCATAAGCCACAATCGCCATCGTCGGCTGATATGCTTCGCCATCAATCTGACATTCGGGCATGCCATGTTTTTCGATCATCTGTGCCCACGCCAGCTGATAAACTTTTTGCAGTAGTATTTCAGCAATAAGCGTTAACTGATCACTGACATCAAATACCTCTATGACCCCGGCGACATCCATCACCGCAATGCGTAACACCTGTGCCTGTTTAAATTTTCGCATGGCGTCCATCTGCTGCTCAAGATCATCCTCTGCAACATGAGACAGCAGAACATCCAGCTCATAAGATAACTGTTTTCTATCAGGGACTTCATATAACGCCTGTGGATCCAGTAACTCATCCAGCAAAATTGGATAGCGAGTTAACAAACTGGCAATCCAGGAACTTTCTGAACAAAGCACGACCAGTTGATGCAAGGCCACAGGATATTCAATCAACAGCGCCAGGTAAACACTGCGCCGAACTATAGCCTGTAAAAGATTCAGAATGCGTTTTGCCAGCTCAGCCAGATGATCTACAGCTACCATTTCACTGAGTAGCATGGGCATTAACATATCCAGACGATGCTGAGCCTGACCTGATAAAGTTCGAATCAGCGATGAATCACGAAATGCGACCAGTAAGCGATAGAATTCTTCTCCTTCAGCAACACCCTGTTGTTGTAAAATATCCATCGCTTCCGACTCATCAAGCTGACTGTGCCAGAGACTGGCCAGTACATTAACACTTTCAGTTTTATCATCACCCACAAACTCGGGCGCTGCATAAACTTCATTAAAATGCTGATGAACACGATGGCGATGAAAATTAATAACCTCATATAGATCACTCCAGCTTTCATAATCCATGGCTAAAGCGATGCTCTGCTGAATAATCGCATCATCGGGCAAATTATGAGTTTGCTGGTCTGCGTACATCTGTAATCGATTTTCCAGATGACGTAAAAACTGATAACTTTCTATCAATTCTGTTACTGCGGCTTCATGGACATAGCCTTTCTCGGCCAGTAAAGGCAGCACTTTCAGAATACTACGCTCCTGTAACTCAGGTTCACCACCACCACGAATCAACTGATAAGTCTGGCCAATAAATTCAATTTCACGAATACCACCGAGACCCAGCTTGATATTATTTTTATGTCCCTTACGTTTTATTTCCGCATCAATTAGCGCTTTCATTTCACGAATTGATTCAAAAGCACCGAAGTCCAGATAACGTCGATAGACAAAAGGATGCAACATTTGCATTAGTTCTTTACCTGCAAGCCGATCACCACCAATCACTCTGGCCTTGATCATCGCATAACGCTCCCAGTCTCGACCCTGGGTCTGATAATAGTTTTCCATGCCTGCAAAACTCATCACCAGAGGACCACTATCACCATAGGGTCGTAAACGCATATCAACCCTGAAAACAAAACCATCTGCCGTCACATCATTGAGTGCTTTAATAAATCGCTGACCCAGACGAATAAAAAACTGACTATTCGCCATCGCTCTTTTACCGCGAGTCTCACCTTCTTCAGGAAATGTAAAAATCAGATCGATATCAGATGAATAATTAAGTTCATAACCACCCAGCTTACCCATACCTAAAACAATTAACTTCTGTTCAATACCCTGCTGATTACAGGGCACACCCAGCGCTTCACATTGATCCTGGTATAAAAATGCCAGCGTCTGATCAACACAGGCTTCTGCAAGTTCAGTTAAATTTCTTAAAGTTTCTACTGTACCTGCCAGGCCAGCAAGATCACGCCAGGCAATACGTAACATTTCACGATTACGAAACAGCCTTAAACATTGCATCAGTTCAATATCATTATTCGCCGGAAGCTCGGCTAATAACTGTGTTATCTCAGACTGATAATTATCAAGGGACTTTTGCTGATTAAGATAATCCGCACTCTGTATATCAAACCATAGATCCGGTCTGCGGCTACAAACCGATGCAACGAAATCACTGCAGGCTAAAATTTTACCGAAAAGACTTAAATCAACGCCGGGATCAGAGGAAATATTTTTACTGGAACAGGATAGCAACCATGCATCCCAATGAATATGAAGTTTATTATGCAGTACCTGTGGAATATCTTTGCACAGCAATGCCAGCGAATCAGCCTGATTAGAACTCATTAAAGTCGTTACAGATGAGAAAATAGAGATTCAATAATTAACGAAATTTCTTGATCTTGCAAATCATTTCGTAAGCACATTTGATTTGCTGCACTTTTTCAGTGGCCTGCTCTACTTCCTGTTTAGATGAATTTCTGGCAAGTAACTTATCCGGATGATGCTGACTCATCAAACGACGATAGGCCAGCTTAATATCCTGCTTAGAGGTCCAGCGGCTCACACCCAGAACCGTACAGGCATCAGCCAGCCCCATAGGTTTAGTCGGTTGAACCGGCGCGGCATTGCCCAATTGCCCGGAAGCCACTCTGCGTTCAATACGCTGATAGACGCTTTTAGGTATATCGAGTCGCTTACACATACGCGCTAACAGGTTTTTTTCCTTACTATTGAGTTCTGCATCGACAAAGGCCAGCTTTAACTGAATTTCGATAAATGCATGAAGCACACTCACCCGATGCTGGCAGGATTTATTAAATCTGCCTAATACGGATTCAAGATTAAAATCTGATTCCTTACCTTCATTAAATAATCGTATCGCCAGTCGTTTATGGTCTGCATGAAGATTAAAATGCCCCATTACCGAATTAGCCAGACTGATTTCAGACTCCTGAATACGACCATCGACTTTTGCCATATGACCCATGGCTGCAAAAGTGGTAATAAAAAATGCGCTTTGAACGGGATTGGAATAGGCTGATCCGGCCAGCTCCTGAGCATAATCCTGCCACCAATCTTCAAGAGAGTCGCCAAACAGGCGATCTGCCAGACCGTCTGGACTGAATGATTTAAATGTCTGGGTAAGGGCTTCAGCTATGCGGGCCACTGGAGTTCCTGTGTTTTATCATTTTTATTGTTAACAGGAAGATACGACACTTTTGAAGAAAAATCAAAGAAATTTCTATATAAAATAACAAATTAGATCATATTGTTAATAATTTTTTCAGGTTTAGCCTCTAAAACAGCTCAATATCATCCTCACTGGAGGACACATGCTCGGTAAACGTATGCATACGGTCAAGCACCGCCTGTACATCTTCACCCCGCATAATCGCTTCAAATAATTCACGCTCTTCAGCCATGGTGTATTTTGAACAAATGGCTTCCTGCAGATGCTGCCATTCTCGAGGTGAATACAATCGATTTGAATCACTTACCAGATTACCCAGTTTTGATAGACTACTGACAACATGATCAAGACGCTGAGTCAGCTTGTCATAAAACTGAAAGGCAATAATAGCCTGAGTTGTTTTTGCCGCAACAGCTGAACAATGCTCGGTCACACTGGCTCTCAAATCATTATCAACATCATGCTGTTCAAATAATTGCCGGGTTCCGGCTTCAAGCGCGGCCATACTTTCTGCCATCGAGGTAAAAGAATCAGTAAGGGCATTCACTGATTTCTCACCATCACGCATAGAAAAATCAACCTGTGCCGCAGCCAGTCTGAGTAAAGAGACGGTCTCCCTTACCTGACTCCAGTCAAGATCTGGATTTGAAGTGGATGATTTTATGGTGCTCAAACTATCTAAATTATTATTACTCATTTATGTTTTACCCGGGCCCGCATTTATTATCATTTAATTGTAGCAATGATAATGAAAATAACTTCGTCTAAAAAAGCTTATTTTACCGGCCTAACTTTTGATGCTGCCAGACGTGCGCGACCTCTGGCCTCTGTGATATCACCACCGGTAGCAATAACTACACCCATGCGTCTACGTTGAAAAGATTCAGGCTTTCCAAATAAACGAATCTCGGAACCCTGTACCAGTAGCGCCTGATCAAGACCGTCAAAACTAATGCCTGTTTCATCCATGCCACCATAGATAACAGCGCTGGCACCGACATTGCGCAAACTGGTATCCACCGGCAAACCTAAAATAGCTCTGGCATGCAGTGCAAATTCACTCTGCCACTGACTGATCAGCGTGACCAGCCCGGTATCATGAGGACGAGGACTCACTTCACTGAAATAGACATCATCACCTTTAATGAACAGCTCGACACCAAACAGACCTTTACCACCCAGTGCACGGGTCACCTGTTCGGCAATACGCCGAGAGGTTTCAAGGGCCGTTTCCGACATGGCCTGTGGCTGCCAGCTTTCAACATAATCACCGTCTTTCTGAACATGTCCGACAGGCGCACAGAAATGAGTTTCAATTTTGCCATCCTGACCCACGGCTCTGACTGTCAGCTGAGTAATTTCATAATCAAATTCAACCACGGCTTCAACAATCACCTTACCCTGATTGACTCGTCCGGCCGTCATCGCGTAATCCCAGGCAGGCTGCAAATCATCTGCACCTTCAAGACGTGACTGACCTTTGCCAGAAGATGACATCACCGGCTTGATAATGCAGGGATAACCCACCGTCTCATCAATGACCTGACGCATTTCATCAAGACTCTCGGCAAACGCATAGGCAGACGTGGGAATACCCAGCTCTTCCGCCGCCAGCCGACGAATACCTTCACGGTTCATGGTGAGCTGTGTTGCCCGTGCAGTGGGTATAACCTCTGCCAGACCATCAGCCTCAATTTCAGCCAGCATGTCTGTGGCTATGGCTTCAATTTCCGGAACGATTAAGTGAGGCTTTTCCTTTTCTACCAGTGCACGCAAAGCTGCGGCATCAGTCATATCAATCACATGGGCTCGATGTGCCACCTGATGACCCGGCGCATTTTCATAACGATCAACAGCAATCACTTCAACACCAAAGCGCTGCAACTCGATAATCACTTCCTTACCCAGCTCACCACTACCCAGTAGCATGACCCGTGTTGCAGATTCTGATAGTGGAGTACCTATTTTCATAATGATTCCTGAAGCCCGTCTTTAACCACCAAAAATGCCTTTCAGAATATAGAAGAAGATAATGGCCAGAATACCGCCTGCTGGAAGGGTAATAATCCATGACATAAAAATATTACGAATCACCGTCAGATTAAGTGCCGCCAGACCACGGGCAATACCCACACCTAAAACCGCACCCACCAGCGTATGGGTTGTCGAAATAGGCAGGCCAGTACCTGACGCCAGAACAACTGTTGTCGCTGCTGCCAGGGTGGCCGCAAAACCACGACTCGGCGTCAGCTCGGTAATATTATTACCCACAGTAGCAATGACGCGTTTGCCATACATCACAAGACCCGCCACTATGCCGGCACCACCCAGCAGCAAGACCCAGAGGGATAATGCCGACTTGGCAGCCACTTCACCGCCGGAAGTCACAATACTGACTATGGCGGCCACCGGACCTATGGCATTGGCCACATCATTCGAACCATGGGCAAAAGCCATGGCACAGGATGTAGTGACCATTAATACCGCAAAGATTTTTTCAACATTGGTGTAGTGGAAATCACGGTCTTCAGAAGGGTCAATCTTAATACGCTTGATAGCCCAGATACCCATAGCCGCAATCACCAGTCCCATGAGCACTGCCATGGAATAACTTTCCATGGTACTCATATCCAGACCGACATGCTTTAAGCCCTTGAGTAGCGTGACCAGTGAAATAATGAAGCCAACCAGAAAAATATAAAACGGTACATAGCGCTTGGCATTGGCAATCGGGTCTTCTTTGTCCAGAATTAGATACTGCACACTCTTGAATAAAAAGAAGGCAATCGTGCCTGCCATAACAGGCGACACCACCCAGCTCATCACAATAGAGCCAACCTTGCCCCATTGCACTGCATCCACACCTATACCGACCATGGAAAAACCAACAATAGCACCGACAATAGAATGGGTAGTGGATACCGGCCAGCCCTTACTCGATGCCACTAACAACCAGCACCCGGCCGCCAGCAATGCTGACAACATACCAAAGACCAGTAACTCAGGGGAACCCGTCAGGGCATCCACATCGACAATGCCCTTGCGAATGGTTTTAGTCACCTGACCACCCGCCAGTATCGCCCCGGCAAATTCAAACACCGCTGCGATCATGATCGCCTGCTTGATGGTCAGTGCCTTGGAACCCACCGAAGTAGCCATGGCATTGGCAACATCATTCGCCCCTATACCCCAGGCCATAAACAGACCAAAGATACCCGCAAGTATCAGGAACAGCATCCCGTATTCAGCTATAACTTGCATAATGCCCCCTTCTATCTAGCCAGAAGCAACTGCAAACGGCTGCCTACTTTCTGTGACTGGTCAGCAACTTCGCCGGTAAGATCAATAATTTCATACAGAAACATGACATCAATGGGGGGCAAATCCTTTTCTATGGCAAATAATTTATGCCGAATTTTGACCTGCAATTTATCCGTATTGCCTTCAATTTTATCCAGCTTGTTAATAATCTTCTGCACCATTTTCACTTCATGACCACGGAAGCCTGTTTCCACCAGCTCATCCAGTTCATTGATCGCTACCTGAGCCTGTTCACAGGCATCAACACAACGTTTCACAAAGGCCGGATAATCTTTCGAAATCTGATCAGGCAGAGTCATTTTACGGCCCAGGATTGTGCCTGCAATATCCTTTGAAGTATTGGCAATTTTATCCTGCATGGTGAGTATTTCGAGCAGGTCACGACGGGAAACAGGCATAAACATACCACTGGGCAATTGCAGACGAATCTGCCTTTTCAGATCATCGGCCTCACCTTCCAGAGTTGAAATCTTTTTCTGAACTTTAGCCACCTTATCCATATCTCCGGCCACTACGGCATCAAACAAAGGCACTAGCTCAGATACACAGGCAAAAACTTTTTCCATATGCTGCTGCATAGGTTTAACCGGTGAGTTACCAAAAATACCTGATAAATAATCTCCAACGGACATTATGATCCCCTTTTCAACTGGTTAAGATCACGCACAGCCCCACGAGCTGCACTGGTGGTTAATGCTGCGTAAGCCTGTAATGCCTGACTTACCACACGGTTTCTATTTTCCGGCTTCCAGGCCTGTTCACCTTTTGCTTCCATCTGCTGACGACGTTGCTCAAGAGCTTTATCGTCAATGCTTAAATTAATAGTGCGATTGGGGATATCAATGTCGATCATATCCCCTTCTTCGACCAGGCCTATGGCACCACCTTCTGCCGCTTCAGGTGAGGCATGTCCAATAGACAAACCGGAAGTACCACCGGAGAAACGCCCATCAGTAAGTAAGGCACAAACCTTGCCCATACCTTTTGATTTAAGATAAGAAGTGGGATAAAGCATTTCCTGCATACCCGGCCCTCCCTTGGGTCCTTCGTAGCGAATAATTAAAACATCACCGGCTTTAATCTGATCACCCAGAATGGCTTCTACCGCTGAATCCTGTGATTCAAAAATACGCGCAGGCCCACTGAAGGTCAAAATACTTTCATCGACACCGGCGGTTTTAACAATACAGCCCTGTTCAGCGATATTACCAAACAACACAGCCAGACCACCTTCCTGTGAATAGGCATGCTGCTTATTACGAATACAGCCATTGGCACGATCGTCATCCAGTGACCAGTGTTTATCCTGTGAAAAGGCCTGCTGAGTCGGCACATTACCCGGTGCTGCCGAATACAGCTGTTTAGCGTCTTCATTATCTGTCACCACTATATCCCACTGACTCAATGCGTCTTTCACTGAAGCACTGTGCACCATGGGCAGATCTGTATGTAACAATCCAGCACGATCCAGCTCGGCCAGTATACCCATCACACCACCGGCACGGTGGACATCTTCCATATGATATTTCTGTGTGGAGGGTGCAACTTTACAAAACTGGGGCACCTTGCGTGACAGTCGGTCAATATCATCCATGGTAAAATCAACTTCACCTTCTTCAGCCGCAGCCAGTAAATGCAATACCGTATTCGTCGATCCGCCCATGGCGATATCCAGACACATGGCATTTTCAAAGGCCTTGAAACTGGCAACTGATCTCGGCAGAACAGATTCATCATTCTGTTCATAATAACGTTTAGTAATATCAACAATCAGTCGACCGGCCTGAAGGAATAATTCCTCACGAGCAGCATGAGTCGCCAGCAGGGAACCATTTCCGGGCAGAGATAATCCCAGCGCTTCCGTCAGACAGTTCATCGAATTAGCGGTAAACATACCGGAACAGGAACCACAGGTGGGACAGGCCGAGCGTTCAACAATAGCCACATCTTCATCAGATTCATTTGAATCCGCAGCCATCACCATGGCGTCCACCAGATCCAGATGCACCTCAGACCCGTGCACCAGCGCTTTACCTGACTCCATTGGACCACCTGAAACAAACACCACGGGAATATTCAGCCGCATCGCCGCCATTAACATGCCGGGAGTAATTTTGTCGCAATTGGAAATACAGACAATGGCATCAGCACAATGTGCATTCACCATATATTCAACAGAGTCAGCAATAATTTCGCGAGAAGGCAGTGAATACAGCATGCCGCCATGACCCATGGCGATACCATCATCGACAGCAATAGTATTGAATTCTTTGGCAATGGCACCGGCTTTTTCAATTTCGCGTGCCACCAGCTGACCCATATCTTTCAGATGAACATGTCCGGGAACAAACTGGGTAAATGAATTGGCAACCGCAATAATTGGCTTGTCAAAATCACCGTCTTTGACACCGGTGGCTCGCCACAGCGCACGAGCTCCCGCCATATTGCGACCATGAGTGGTTGTTCTGGAACGATAGTCAGGCATAGCCCACCTCAAATCTTATGTCGATTGAGGGCGCTATTGTAAAGGAAGATGAGTTTAAGTCTAAGTAGAATCTGGTAAAAACCCGTGCATTACATCCCTGTAATAAATATTCACTTAATTACTGTTACAGCTTGATGCTTGAAATAATGTGCTTCAGGTCTTCTGCCAGATTACGCAAATCCTCACTGGCAATAGCTGATCGTTGTGCTGCTTCAGCTGTGGTATCTGAACCGTGACTGATATTAACAATGTTACGATTAATTTCTTCTGCAACAGAATTTTGTTCTTCTGAAGCACTGGCAATTAAAGTATTCATATCATTAATACTCATCACTGCCTGAGTAATCGAATGTAATACTTCACCTGCCCTGGCAGCGGTATCACGGGTTGAATCCGCCTGTGCACGACTTTCATCCATTGCCTCAACTGCTTCGTTGGCACCGGATTGTAATTTTTCTATCATCTGCTGTATTTCTTCAGTGGATGTCTGTGTGCGTTTTGCCAGCACACGAACTTCATCTGCCACCACCGCAAAACCTCGGCCCTGCTCACCCGCACGTGCAGCTTCGATAGCAGCATTCAGTGCCAGTAAATTAGTCTGCTCGGCAATGCTACGAATAACATCCAGCACGGTACCAATTTCTTCAGAATTACTTTCCAGAACATGAATCACATCCGAAGCACGTTCAACTTTCTGTACCAGAGAACCAATTGCTGCAATCGTGTCATTGACCACACCCTGCCCCGTATTGACTTCATCATTGGCATGATGAGCTGAACTGGCCGCCTGCTGGGCATTCTGTGCAACTTCGTGGACAGTAGCTGTCATTTCATTCATCGCCGTAGCCACCTGATCCGTCTCCTGACGCTGCGCAGTCATGGCCTGATTAGATTGATCAGTTGTATGAGCCATTTCTTCTGCTGAAACCGATAATTTAAACACTGATTCATTAATGCTTTTTACCATCTGGCCAACATCCTGTTGCAAGGTCGCTGCACTTTCAGCAATCTGGCCTATTTCATCAATCGAAGTAACAGAGATTTTTCCTGTAAAATCACCCAGCGCCATTTGAGAAATTTCATTCACCAGGTTTTTTGCCGGCCTTATAATCATTCTTTGCACAAAGGTAAGAAATAAGGCAAAACATGCGATCACCGCAAGAACCAGTGCTAGCAGAGTAACTTGAAGACGCTCAACCGTTTCATTCCGATATTGATCAGTCAGTTGACGCAATGAATCATTTGCTTCTACATAGGGCTGCAATGCCAGTAAAAAACCTTCCTCATGTGTCCATACTGAATACAGTTCCCACATGAATATACCTATCACCAACAGGGTACTCATGCCAGTAATCATCAACAATTTATTTCTAACACTGCTACAGATAAAATTAAACTTCAACAAAATTTAGCCCCTTTCAAATCACCCATAAATATATAGCAAATTATCGGCCACTTTGTTCAGAACTTAAAATAATACACATATAAAAAACCCCTCTAGAGAGGGGTTTTTAGTGGCTTATTCAGTAATAACCGACTTACCCGGCGTGACCGGTAATCGAGGCATGGTCTGTTGCGGAAACGGACCGGTTAACGAATCCAGAAAGGCCACCAGATCATTTGTCTGTGATGTATTCAGATCTATATTTAACTGAGTTTTGGCCATTACTTTTACAGCTTCATCCAGTGATTTTACAGTACCCGTATGAAAGTAGGGTGCAGTCACTGCAATGTTACGCAATGTGGGTATGCGGAACATATTATTGTCTTCCGCTTTACCTGTAACATTTTCACGACCTTTATCAGAAGCCAGGTCATACTGACTGACATAACTGTTATCCACAAAGGTCGGGAACTTCATCAATACAGGTGTACCCACCTTAACATTAGCCTGACCATTAAACGCCGGGCCTGAGTGACAGGAAGCACAACCTAAATCAGCAAACAGGTTCATACCCTTAACCTGCTGAGCAGTCAGTGCTTTTTTATTACCTTTAACATACAGATCATATGGGCTGTTAGGTGTGATCAATGTACGCTCATAAGCTGCAATTGCTTTGGCTGCCTGATCAATACTCATATCAGAATTACCAAACGCTTTTTTAAACATCACCTGATAACCTGCCATTTTACTTACACGCTGCATGACCAGATCATGATTTTTCATACCCATTTCAATCGGGTTAGTCATAGGACCTATAGCCTGATCTTCAAGAGTATTCGCACGACCATCCCAGAACTGGGTTGAATAAAAAGCGGCATTCCAGACGGTCGGTGCACCACGACCACCGGTCTGGCCATTCACGCCCATTGAATTCGGACGACTATCATCACCACCTTCCATCACATTGTGGCAGGAGTTACAGGACACAGTACCTGTGCTGGAAATACGTGGGTCAAAATACAGGGTTTTACCCAGTTCAACTTTTGCTGCTGTAGTGGGGTTATCTTTCGGGGCCGGTGCTTTTTCCGGTAACGCCTGCCAGATATTAGCCTGAACAGTTGTTACAGACATCAGTGTAAACAGACCGATCATCGCCATTGATTGTTTCATCTTATTCTCCGGTAACATTACAGATTCAGCGGAATTCTATGCTAATTAATGAAATCCAACAAATTGTCTATTACAATGACTTTAATAGATATTTTCAATCGAAGAGCCATGACACTAACCGAACTCCGCTATATTGTCGCCGTTGCCAGACACCTGCATTTTGGTCATGCCGCCACCACCTGTCATGTCAGTCAGCCAACCTTAAGCCTGGGCATCAAAAAACTGGAAGAAGAACTGGGCGTGGAAATATTTGAACGCGGTGCCCGCAACGAAATTCGCATCACCAGTCTTGGCGAACGTATTATTGAACAGGCACAAAAAACACTGGAAGAAGCTGATAATGTTAAACATATCGCCCAGCAAAATCAGGATCCGTTATCCAGCCCACTCAAACTGGGTGTCATCTATACCATTGCCCCCTACCTGCTACCCGAGCTGATTCCCCGCATACATAAACGGGCACCGAATATGCCATTACTTATTGAAGAAAATTACACAGCTTCACTCACAGAACAACTCAAGCAGGGTAAAATCGATGTCATTATTATTGCCCTGCCTTTTGATCTGCCAGGTGTGGTGACACAAACCTTATACGAAGAACCTTTTATTGTTGCTGCACCCAACACAGCTGAATGGCGTAAACGTAAAACCATATCAACACAGGAGCTGGCATTAGAAAACCTGTTATTACTCGGCCCTGGTAACTGTTTTCGCGACCAGATATTACAGTCCTGCCCGGACTGCAGAACCTCAGGCAATATGCAACAGACATTACAGGGGTCATCTCTGGAAACTATTCGACACATGGTGGCCACAGGTGCAGGCATTACCGTATTACCCAGCAGTGCTAATCGAAAATCATCCGAATCGAAACTACTAACTATGATTCCATTTAAAAAACCTGCACCTTCTAGAAAAATAGCACTCGCCTGGCGCAAAAGTTTTACTCGACCTGAAGCCATTGAAGCATTACGTAAAGAAATACTGCAATGCCAGTTACATAATGTCACTCTGTTAAAAAACGAAACGATTCGATTCTAATGCCAGACAAACCAGAACTCATGCAGATGATGTCACAACTGATTGAAACCCCTTCGGTCAGTTGCACAAATCCGGACATAGACATGAGTAACCAGCCGGTAATCCACTTGCTGGCCAACTGGCTAAGCGAGCTCAATTTTAAAGTTGAAATCATTCCCGTCAGTGATGGCAAAAACAATCTGATTGCAACCCGCGGCAGTGGTGATGGTGGTCTGGTACTGGCTGGCCATACAGACACTGTGCCTTATGATGAAAATCGCTGGCAGCATAATCCTTTTAAACTGACCGAAGCCAATCATCGCTTATACGGTCTGGGCACATCGGATATGAAAGCCTTCCTGGCACTGGCTATTGAAGCCGCTTTAATGTTTAAGGCAGAAGACTACAAACAACCACTGATCATTCTTGCAACTTCCGATGAAGAAACAACCATGGAGGGTGCAAAAACCCTGGTTGAGATCAGCAAGCCCAGGGCTCGTTATGCCATTATCGGCGAACCCACAGGAATGAAACCGATACGTATGCACAAGGGTATATTAATGGAAGCCATTCGCATTACTGGTTTAGCCGGTCATTCGAGTGATCCCAGACTCGGACATAATGCTATGGAAGCCATGCATACGGTCATCACTGAACTCATGCAATGGCGTAATGAATTGCAACAACAATATAAAAATCCGTTATTTGAAGTCCCTGTTCCCACTATGAATCTGGGGCATATACATGGTGGTGACAACCCGAACAGAATTTGTGGCAGTTGCGAATTACATATTGATATTCGTCCTTTACCCGGCATGCAGCTCGATGAGCTTCGTTACCAGCTGAATCAGCGCTTATCCAGAGTCATACCAGAAAACGGATTCAAACTGGAAACCTTCCCATTATTTTCAGGCATTCCGGCGATGGAAACAGACAGCACATCCGAACTGGTTAAAGCAGCAGAAAAATTAACCGGCCAAACCTCGGGCAGCGTTGCCTTCGGTACTGAAGCGCCTTTTCTAACACAATTAGGAATAGAAACTCTGATACTTGGCCCGGGCAATATTGATCAGGCACATCAACCGGATGAATACCTGGAACTTAATCGCATTCAACCAACACTGGATTTACTGCACAAATTCATCTATCAATTCTGTATAAGCTAAAAAAGAAACTTACCACCAATAAGACTTAACTCCCCTTTGTACTTTACACTTTATACCTTATACTTTTTCTTATGACTTTATTACCTCAACAACATGTCGACTGGTTTCGCGCCTCATCACCGTACATTCATACCCATCGTGGTAAAACATTTGTACTGCTGATCAGTGGCGAGGCTATTGAACACACAGGTTTTTCAAACCTGATTCACGACATTGCTCTGCTAAACAGCCTTGGTGTAAGACTGGTACTGGTACATGGTGCACGCCCGCAAATCAAACGCCAGTTAAAAACACTTGGTCTCGCATCTATATTTGAACAGGGCCGCAGAATTACCGATGAAAATATTTTACAGGGTGTTGAACAGGCCGTTGGCCAGGTAAGAGTTAATATAGAAACCCAGTTATCCAGAGGCCTGATAAATACACCCATGTCGGGTGCTTCATTGAAAGTCATTTCAGGAAATTTTGTTACTGCACGACCTTATGGTATTCGTGACGGAATAGATTTCGGCCATACGGGTGAAGTCAGAAAAGTAGACAATGCAGCAATACAACAACAATTACAGTTAAATAATATTGTCCTGCTTTCACCCATTGCTTATTCACCATCCGGCGAAGCATTTAACTGCCGTGCAGAAGATATCGCCACCAGCACTGCCATTGCACTGAATGCTGATAAATTAATTTTTATGATGGATGCAACCGGAGCGAAGGACAAAGACAACAACATCATTCACCAGCTGGGCATTTCACAAACTGAAGAGCTACTGCAACAGGGCAGCAATGATGAAATCACCCAGCTACATTTAAGCAGTGCACTTAACGCCTGTAAACAGGGTGTGCGTAGAGCGCACATGATTAGCCACCAGACGGATGGCGCTTTATTGCTGGAGCTTTACACTCGCGATGGCAACGGTACCTTAATTACCAATGAAACCTATGAAGGTATACGTGAAGCTAATATTGATGATGTTGGCGGCATACTGGAACTGATTGAGCCTCTGGAAAATGAAAGCATTCTAAGCAGGAGATCAAGAGAGCAACTGGAACTGGAAATCAAACAGTTCACAGTGATTGAACGTGACGGAATGATTATCGCCTGTGCAGCACTTTATCCCTATGAGAATAATATTGCTGAAATCGCCTGCCTGGCTATTCATGAAAACTATCGTCATCAGGGCCGGGGCAATGAATTACTAGGGCATATCGAGCAACAATGTCACAATAAAGACATTGCAAGAGTCTTTATACTCACTACGAGAACAGCTCACTGGTTTCAGGAACGAGGTTTTATTGAAGATAAAATTGAAAACCTGCCTGTTGCAAAACAGAATCTTTACAATACGCAGCGCAATTCAAAAATATTCGTCAAAACTCTTTAACGAATAACCGACTCGATTAATAAATCACGGCCACCGGGCTATGATTTGACTTATAACTCTGAATTGATACGTCAAACTGAATTTCATCACCGTTAAACTTATACCACTCTTCACAAGCGCCCATAGCATCATCAATAGACGCAAAGTAACCCAGCACATTACCCGCATCGGTCATTAACGAAAACAGACACTCGCTCCACTCTTTAATATAGAATTTCATATTGTTATCCTGTAATGTTTATCACAGGCGCAAGATTAAATACTGATTATTATATTTTTATGACTATTTCATGAACAAACTATTAACCAGCATACCAAATTTATGAGCACATCACTGACAACCATGATTCGACTGCGCGGAATTCAGAACAAGATGCGCCAACTGGTTGAATCCCTCGATGACAGAACATTCAGAATGCAATTTCATAGTGATCTGAGCCCCGCTGGCTGGCATCTTGGCCACTGTGCATTTATCGAGGATTTCTGGTTACATGAAATCATTCAGGGCAATAAGAAATTCACAAAAAAACTGAAAAAAATTTACCTACCCGAAAACTGCCCAATACATAAACGCGGTAAAAAACTACCTGACTCAAAAAAATTATTAAATGAAGTTCATCAGCAACAGGATGAAAACGACCTGTTACTCATTGAAATGATTCCACCGTTCAGCGACCACCCTTTATTCAAGGATGAATATATACAAAACTACATAATTCAGCACTACGCCCGGCATTATGAAATCATGCAGATGATTATTAACCAGGCAGGTTTACAGCTGGAAGATCCTGATTTTATTCCGCAGAAACCATTAAATGCAAAATCAATCACTATTGATGCCGAACAAATCCCCTCTGGTGATTATGAAATAGGTGGTGAACCGCCTTTTGCCTATGATAATGAATTACCAAAACATACTGTTAAACTCAAAACATACAATATAGCGATTCAACCAGTGAGCAATGCAGAGTATCTGGCATTCATGGAAGACCAGGGTTATACAGATACCAGGCACTGGTCAGAAGAAGCACAGCAATGGTTAATAGCAAACGGCGTCAGCCACCCCGAACACTGGCGGCAGAATAAAAATCATGAATGGTATGGACTCAATGATCAGGGCGCATTTGAACTTAACGACAATGATCCCGTCTATGGCATCAATCATTATGAAGCCAGCGCATTTGCACACTGGGCTAATGCCCGCCTGCCCCATGAACACGAATGGGAAACCTGTGCGAAACTCGAACGCTTACAGAACACTGGAAATATCTGGGAATGGTGCACCAACATCTTTAAAGCCTATAATGATTTCACAGCTTTCCCTGATAACAAATCCGAATCCAGCTTTGATAATAAACACTATGTATTAAAAGGCGCGACTCAATTTACCCGGCCCGAAATCAAACGCGCGTCATATCGAAATCACTACACGCCGGAAAAACGCCATATATTTGCCGGTCTACGTCTGGTGTTTGAATAAAAAGTCTTAAGTCGTAAGAAAAAGCTTTTTCCAACTTATAACTTGTGACTTTTTACTTAAGCATTTATCCTTAGCTCCTATGCATGTTCCCCAGAGTTATATAGAAGAAAGCGTCCACATTGCACTGACAGAAGATGTCGGCCTCGAAGATGTGACCAGTAAACTGATTCCTGAAGATGAATTTAGCATTGCTTCTGTTATTGTCAGAGAAAACGCCATTATCTGTGGCGTCGACTGGTTTGAAGAAACATTTAATCAGCTGGATAGCGAGGTATTCATCGAATGGAATACCGATGACGGTGAAGCAGTTACTGTTGATCAGCAGATTTGTACGCTCAGCGGTTCAACACGCGCCTTATTAACCGGTGAACGCACAGCACTCAATTTTTTACAGACCCTGTCTGGCACTGCAACTCTGGCAAAACAATACGCTGATGCAGTAGCCGGTACAGGCACGCGCATTCTCGATACCCGAAAAACTATACCCGGCTTACGCATGGCTCAAAAATATGCCGTATCCTGTGGTGGCTGCTTCAATCATCGCATGGGTTTATACGATGCTATCTTAATTAAAGAAAATCATATACTCAGCATGGGCAGCATAAAAGATGCCGTCGAAGCCGCTCGTATTAACAGCCCGGAATTACCCGTTGAAGTTGAAGTCGAAAATATTGATGAATTTGAACAGGCACTGGCTGCAAAAGTTGAACGCGTGTTACTCGATAATTTTGATATCGACATGCTCAAACAAGCGGTCAAAATCAATAACAGACAGATAGAACTGGAAGCCTCTGGCGGCATCACACTAGATAACATCAGAAGCATCGCCGAAACTGGCGTTGATTATATTTCCACCGGCGCCATTACCAAAGACGTCAAAGCACTGGACCTGTCCATGCGCTTCTCCTAACCGAAAATGACACATCATCTTAAACCTGTACGAATTGTCTGGCGCATATCATTACTGATTTTTCATATTATTAGCGGCTTAATAATGGCGTTACTTTTTCTGCGCCATGAAATTCAGCCAAATACACTAACCGCAAAACTCGCTCTCTGGTGGCATAGGCGTATCTGTAAAATATTTGGTGTCAGCAGAACAATACATGGAGAGATTAATCAATCACCCACACTGTTTGTCGTCAATCACATATCCTGGTTTGATATACCTGCACTGGGTTCTGCTGTGCCGGTTCATTTTTTATCCAAAGATGAAATTAACAGCTGGCCGATTATTGGAATGATTGCAAAAAAGGCGGGGACTTTATTTATTAAGCGCGGCGCAAGAGGCGCAGCTGAACAATCTGTAGCTGAAATTGCTCAGGCACTAAAAAACGGTGGTCATGTCATTATATTCCCTGAAGGTACCACCACAGACGGCACATCAGTCAGGCGCTTTCACAGCCGTTTATTTCAGGCAGCTATTGATGCTGAAGCACAGATACAGCCGGTTGCGCTTACCTATCCTCACCCCGAAGGCGTTCATCCCAAAGCACCTTTTATTGGTGATACACAATTTATGGAGTCGACACTGGATATGATTTCTGAAAAACAGATGGATGTGAAACTTGATTTTCTGAATACTATAAATGCACAACAGTACACTCGTGATGAGCTGGCAAGCATGACACAGGAACAGATTCTGGCCATTATTAACAAGCATAAATACTAATATTATATATGTGTTAATCCACAAGCTGATATTTTATATTTTTTTCAATCTCTAATTATGCTGCATCATTACCAGACAACACCCGTCCGGAAAAATCTTTATCCGTATGTTTCTCATCATCTCCGAGCAGGTCGTTCTTGAACGCTTCTTCATTAATCGTAGCATCAAGAAATTTCACAATGACGCGCAAATCAAGTTCTGCATTTTCCAGACAGGATGTGCCACCCGGCGATGGTGTCATATTAAAAATAGCACCTATCCCCGTATCGATTTTAGCTTCGCCCAGCAATAACTTGCGATGATCTTTATCAATGAGCTGTGGACGGATACCACCAACGCGATTGGCGAACTTTAAATCACCCAGGCGCAAGGATGGCACAATTTTACGTGCATCACGTAAAAACAAAATGCGACGAATAACCGGGATTTCAAATAGAAAATTTTTCAGCATGTAATTACGTATATCTTTTACTCTAATTAAATCCCACAATACTTTTGCTACCCGTCGATCAAAGCGAAATACCTGTAGAAAATCCGGTAAAGTCTTCAAATTATAACGTTCAAGGATAGGCAAAATCAGCGCCGTCGGACCAAAGCGTGTTGCACCTGGCACTAGCACATCCGGATCACCATGAATGGCTGCAAATGGCAGCGCATCATTTTGCACTGTGTAAACTTTTCCATTTAATAGTTGCGGCGTAAAATAATAACTGCCCGCCACCGGTAAACAGGAATAGTGCAGACCGTAACCCAGATCATGCGCCAGCTTAAGACTATGACCACCGGCACAAACAACCAGTGCTCGCGTTTGATAACATGTGCCACCGGTTTCAACCAGAAAACGGTTGCCTTCTATTTTTATATGACTGACATATTCATTGTAATGAACATCAACATGCTTTTCCCTGGTCATCTGTGCCTGACGCACAAAAGAGCATGCAAGGGCTTCAAAATTAACAGCCGTATATTCGTTAGTAGAACCCAGCGCCACCACTTCGTCTGAACGGAATTTATCGTCTATCATGGCTACATGGGGTTCGATTTTAGCGATGGCTTTTTTATCCAGCAATCGCAGGTTGGGATAGTGCTCACCAAACACAGCAAAACGCTGACGTAATTTTTCACATTCTTTTGTACCCACACCCAACACCATCTTTGAATATTTAAAAATAATATGATGGCTGTCAGGCTGGGCAGTGGCGTAATTGCGTAACATACTGGCGGCACGCTTGACCTTAAGTGCTTTTTCCAGCGTGTAATTGGTTTCAATATCACCACAATGCAACGTCTGACTGTTATTACTGGACAGTGAATTCACCCGTGCAGGAGCCGCATATTTTTCAAGTAAACCAATATGCCTGATATCAGTGTAACGCGCGGCCAGATATAACAACGCACTACCGGAAACCCCACCACCAATAATCAGTAAATCATAACGATTAGTACTCATTCATTCCCACCAGAAACTAAACGCATACTATGCGTTCTTATCTTTTGCTTATTCATTTCAGCAAAATCGTTACATGCTTGAGAATTTAAAGCGCGTAACAAAAAACAGCACAACTGCCGCAACCACAATTGATGGCCCTGCGGGTGAATCCCATTGCATGGATACAAACAATCCTGAAACAACCGCTACCATACCAAATAAAATTGAAATAAAGGCCATCGCCTGAGGTGATGCTGAAAAACGTCGTGCACTTGCGGCAGGAATAATTAACAGTGCCGTTATTAACAGAATACCCACCACTTTCATGGCCACCGCAACGACCAGCGCCATAAGAATCATAAAACTTAAGCGCACGCGATCTACTGCAATACCTTCACTGCGTGCCAGTTCTTCATGTACTGCAATCGACAATAATGATTTCCATAAATAACTTAAACTGGCCATCACTAATAACACCAGCACGGCCATCCATAATAATTCAGTATTGGTTACCGCCAGAATATCGCCAAACAGATAAGACATTAAATCAACGCGCATGCCTCTGTTTTGCATCATGGCCAGCAACACCAGACCAAATGCCAGTGCACCATGGGCAATAATACCTAACAGGGCATCATTACCTAATTGGGGATTACGCTGCATCACCACCAGCATCACACTAAACACGGCACCTAAAAAAATTACACTGATAACAGGATCAACATCAAACATGATGCCCAGTGCTGTACCCAACAATGCCGAATGCGCCAGAGTGTCTCCAAAATAGGCCATGCGCCGCCAGACAACAACACAACCTAGTGGACCAGAGACCAGTACAACCAGTAAGCCCGCAATGATTGCCCTTAAAATAAAATCATCCATGATCATGATCCTCATCACACACCACATCACCGTGCAAATCATGACTGTGATCATGACTATGGGTATACACTGCAAAGCCATCCATCGATGAACCAAAGAGTTTTAAATATTCAGGATGCTGGGTCACCGCTTCAGGATGACCGGTGCAACAGATATGGGTATTCAAACACAGTACCCGATCCGTAGATGCCATCACCAGATTCAGATCATGGGACACCATGATCACACCACAACCATACTCATCACGTATACTTGAAATCAGCTGATAAAGCTTTTGTTGACCATTAATATCCACACCCTGAGCTGGCTCGTCCAGCACCAGTAAATCCGGCTTACGTAACAGGGCGCGCGCCAGCAGTACCCGCTGAAATTCACCCCCGGAAATTTTCTGTATCGGCTTTTGCATCAGGCTTTCAATTTCTACCTGCTGCACTACTTTTTTAAACGCCTGACTTTTAACCTGTGGAATGAGTTTCAAAAAACATTCAACGGTCAGCGGTAATGCATTATCAACAATCAGTTTTTGCGGCATATAGCCAATGCGTAATTTTGCAAGACGCCAAATCTGACCCTGATCCGGTTGATGCAGGCCAAGCAGCAAACGCACCAGACTGGTTTTTCCCGAGCCATTAGGCCCAATCAAAGTGACTATCTCCCCTCTCCCAACTTGCAGATCAATATTCTGCAGAATTTGTCGGCCATCAATCTGCAGACTGACACCACTGATCTTGAGCAAAAAGTCATTATGACTATCAACTAATGGGGTTTGGGACAAACGACACTCCTCATGTTTTATTAATATTCGATTGCAGTCCTCTACAGGCGACGTAAAATGCACAACCTGACCAGGAAACAGATATTATCATGTACCCAACAACAATAACGGTTAAAAAACCAGCCGCATCAACCAGGCTGTCCATACGATTGAAAACCATATTACTATCCTGTTTATATTTTTTAACACCCTTTCATGCAGTGGCAGAGCCACCCA
>JAPHQX010000020.1 GCA_026196035.1 Gammaproteobacteria bacterium | reverse complement strand
GACCATCGACCAGCGTGCCAATGAATTAACCGGTGTGGTTAAAACGGGCCGTACCCATTTAATGGATGCCATGCCGGTCACCCTGGGGCAGGAACTGAGTGGCTGGTCGGCCCAGATAGAGCAGGGCATTCAGCGTTTACGTGCTGTCTTACCCAGAATCAGTTCGTTAGTGATTGGTGGTACCGCTGTCGGTACGGGTATTAATGCCCATAGTGATTTTGGTTCAAAAGTGTCTCAGTGTTTAACGCATAAAACCGGTGAAGCATTCAGTTCGAATACGAATAAATTTGAAGGCTTGAGTGCTCAGGATGCTGCAGTCGAACTGAGTGGTCAGTTGAAAACCATTGCGGTCAGTTTAATGAAAATATCCAATGACCTGCGCTGGATGAACAGCGGGCCACTGGCGGGCCTGGGTGAAATTGCCTTACCTGCTTTACAGCCGGGTAGCAGTATTATGCCGGGTAAGGTTAATCCAGTGATACCGGAATCCATGGCCATGGTCTGTGCTCAGGTGATAGGTAACGACGCAACCATTACCATTGCCGGTCAGTCAGGTAATTTCCAGCTCAATGTCATGTTGCCAGTGATCGCCTATAATTTATTACAGAGTATAGAAATTCTCTCTAATGGATCAAGAATGCTGGCTGACAGAGCCATTGCCGGATTTAGCGTGAACGAAGAAAACATCAACTCGGCACTGGATCGTAATCCTATTCTGGTGACTGCGTTGAATTCTGTAATTGGTTATGACCTGGGTGCAAAAATTGCCAAGGCTGCTTATGCCGATGGCAGGGCTGTGATTGATGTGGCAGAAGAGATGACTGATTTATCAAGAGATGAACTAAAGCGACTACTGGATCCTTATGGATTAACTCAAGGCGGCATACAGAAATAATATGCTGGAGTGAATATGATTTTATTTGATCTGGGTAGCATTCAGAAATAATGTCACAGATAAAAAATATTTTTGCCTTTGTGGGTATCGTTAGTTTGATACTGTTCGGTGTCATGAGTGTGAAAATAGCCCCTGTGATTGAAAAGCTTTATGATTTTGATCCTCATGCGATAAAGTTATATGTCGATATTGCCAGTCGGGCACTTGAGGAGCGCTCAGGTGTTGAAGCTATGGTGATTAAAGTCCCTGTTAAAAAAGGCGTCAGTCCGGGTGATGTTGATGATTCTATAAAAATCATTGCCAATGAACTTAATATCAAAAACGTTGGTGAACTTCCTATGTACAAAGAAGTTCAGGCATTGTCCGGTGTGCCATTTCGCTATGCCAAAATTTATTTATTATGTGATGCAATGATTGCTGCCAGTTTGCTTAATCACAGTGATGGATTTTCCAGTTATCTGCCCTGTCGTATTTCTGTAATTGAAGATGCTGAAGGGCAGTTATGGTTATACACATTAAACATGGATATTATGATTTATGGTGGTCGGCCATTGCCGCCTGCACTTAAAGCAGACGCTATAAAAGTCAGGGATACGATTATTGAAATTATGACTCGCGCAGCACAGGGCGATTTCTAAATTATTGATCAGCTTCTAAAGAGGTTTTCTGATGGATAGTATGCTTAAGAAAATTGATCTATTGAATGAAATTGGAATTTCGTTATCCGCAGAAAAAAATAATCAGCATGTTCTTGAAATAATTCTTAATGGCGCAAAAAGATTAACTAACTCAGATGGCGGTTCACTGTATACGGTAAATGACGAAAAGCAGCTGGTGTTTGAGATTGTCTCTACAGATTCACTGGGTATCATCATGGGTGGAACATCGGGTCATGAAATTGACTTTCCTCATTTGCCTCTATTTGTCGATGGTCATGAAAATCTTTCTATGGTGGTTACCAGTGCGGTTATTAATGATGAAACCATCAATATAGCCGATGCTTATCATGCTAAGGGTTATGACTTTTCTGGTACTCGTGAGTTTGACCAGCAAACTGGCTACAGAACACGATCTATTTTAACTGTGCCGATGAAGAATCATGAAGGTGATGTTATTGGTGTGCTTCAGTTAATTAATTCAATTAATGAACAAACCGGTGAAGTTCAGGTGTTCTCCCAGGAAGATCAGAAACTGGCTGAATCATTAGCCTCCCAGGCAGCGGTTGCATTAACCAATAAACGTTTGATGGATGAACAGAAGGCATTATTTGAGTCCTTTATAAAGCTGATTGCAACAGCGATAGATGAAAAATCTCCTTATACGGGTGGTCACTGTAAACGGTTACCCGAATTAACTATGATGATCGCTGAAGCCTGTGATCAAACGGATGATGGACCATTACAGGAATTTTGTATGCAGGAAAAGGATCGTTATGAATTGATGATCGCTGGCTGGCTACATGATTGCGGTAAGGTGACTACGCCTGAATATGTTATAGACAAGGCAACAAAACTGGAAACTATTTATGACCGTATTCAAACTGTTGATACACGCTTTGAAGTATTAAGGCGTGATGCAAAGCTTGATTTCCTGGAAGCAAAACTTCAGGCAAACATTTCTAATGATGTCAGTCAGATTGAAGCGATTGAAAAGGAATACAACAGTAAACTTGAACAATATAATTCTGATCAGGCATTTTTGAGAAAAATAAATATTGGCGGTGAGTTTATGTCAGATGCTGATCAGCAGCGTGTTCGTGATATCGCTAATCATCGCTGGCGTGATGCAGCTGAAAATAATTTTGAAATTCTGACGAAAGATGAAATTAAAAATCTATGCATTGCTAAAGGAACTTTGACAGCCGAAGAACGGAAGATTATAAATAATCATATTTCCGTTACCATAAAAATGCTTGATGAATTGCCTTTTCCAAAGCATTTAAAAAATGTCTCAGAATATGCAGGAGGTCATCATGAACGTATGGATGGAAAAGGTTATCCCCTGGGGTTAACCCGTGATCAGATGTCATGGCCTGCAAGGATGATGGGAATAGCGGATATTTTCGAGGCTTTAACGGCTAAAGATCGCCCTTATAAAAAGGGTAAAACCTTAAGTGAGTGCCTGAATATTCTTGGCAAAATGAAACTGGATAATCATATTGACCCAGATATTTTTGATGTATTTGTTAAAAATAAAGTGTACTTAAAATATGCAGAGGCATTTTTAACAGCAGATCAGATTGATGAAGTTGATCACTCGAAAATTCCCGGTTATCAGGTATGATTGAAATGAAAACGCAAATGAACGCGAATAAACGCAGATCTATACAGGTTATAAATTCATGTTTTTAGTTTGCTGTCATCCTGAACACGGCCGATGCCTATATGGATGCAGGAGCAATTGCCGAAGGATCTTAAATACCAGGTAACCAGCTTATTTGGCAGTACTCAGGATGAACCTTAAATAATAAGTCTTTATTTGCGTTGCTTGCGTTCATTTGCGTTTTCTTTTAAAGCTATAAGTCAGATACGCAAGCAGGTTATGTCAGGCTCAGGGGGGTGTCTTTTTAGTCAGGCGGCATTCTGCCCGGTTCTTATATCTGCAGGTACCGAGCTGATTCCGTCTTTAAGAATATAAGTAGTATAACCGCGCTCACTTAATAAAAACGCAGCAGCAGAGCTACGACGTCCGGTGTCACAATAAACCACATAAGATGAATTGGGGTTTAATGAATCAATTTTCATGCGCAGGAAAATCAGTGGTATATGCATGCCACTATTAATTGCATCTGTCTGATGTTCGGCAGGCAGTCTTACATCTAGCCAGACAGCGCCATCAGTATCAATTAATTCCTGCGCTTTCTCATAATCGACCCAGTCGAGTAAGGGTTCGTTGAGTAATTCCATGAAGTCTTCTTTTGATAAACGATTAAGCGTGCCGCTACTTAGCATGGTAATGGTTGCATTACGTTTATTGCTGGAAATTAAAGCTTCTTCGCCAAAGGTATCACCATCTTTAAGTTCAGCCAGTTTAATCGCTTTTTCCTGGCCAGGCATGGTGCGTGTTACCAGGCAGCGTCCTTTTTTTATAATATAAAAATAGTCGCCCTCATCACCCTGATTAATGACTGTTTCACCGGCTTTAAAAGGGACTGATTCCATACGGGTAAAGATAGCCTGAATATTAGCGGGTGGGATACGATGAAAAGCTTCAGTCTGTAACAGGCGGTTCATCCAGTCATCATCATCACCTGCATCGTCAACACCCAGTTCTGTTACCTGATAACTACCCGCCTGATCCCAGGTCAGCATGACATCAATGGTATTGGCACTTACTTTGAAAATAACACAATCGGTTTTAGCTGTGGCCGTTACGGTTCTGGGGATTACCTGAGCAATGGCCGTAAGGCCACCATTGGTACCGGCTTTTATGGTTTTAAGTATACCGGAATCACCAGACAGATCGATTTCACCTTCTATTAGAAAGAATTGAAATTTGTCTTTATCGCCTTTTGAAAAAAGCTTTGATCTTGCAGGAACATTTTCTGCCTGAATTTGTTTGGCTAACTCAGCCAGGTTGTCTGGATTAATAGCATTTAGAGGCTGGTAACGAGTAAGCAGTTTTGCGTCAATTTGTATGCTCATCAAACACCTTGTTAATAAAAAACATGAGAATAATTATTTAATCTAATAGCGGTTAATTTTTCTCTGTAATAGTCCATCTATCCTTCGGCTTGATTGGTAATATCGACATGCAATTTTAGCATTTGACCGGGCTTGAGGATTTTGCCTTTTATTACATTCCATCTATGTAAATCGCGGATACCCACATTGAAACGTTGTGCAATACGGTAGAGTGAGTCGCCATTTCTAACGCGGTAAGATATGGTACGAATGGTATTTCCACCCAGACTGGCACTGGTATTTGCAGGTGATAAGGCTTTTTTGGTCCAGACCACCAGTTTCTGTCCGGCGCGTAAAGGGTCACGAACGGCCATGCCATTCCAGCGGGCTAAAGATTTTGTGTTTACATTGTAGCGGCGGGAGATTTCCCAGAATGAATCGCCTGGCTGAACAATGTGTACAATTTTTGTGCCTTTACGACGTATGTTCTGTAATGTTTTCTTGCGCTGATAGGCTGTTAAGTTGTAATCAGATAATTTTTTGCTGGAAACGGGAATGATCAGATACTTGCCCTGACGAATATTGTTTGTGCGTAAATTATTAACTCTTTTAATGTCGTCTACAGAAAGTGCATAACGGTCTGCAACATGACTTAATGTTTCGCCTTCGCGAATTTTATGACGTTTCCATTTAATTCTGCTGGAGGGTTCTGTTTGTGCCAGATTCTCATTGAACAGCTCAACTTTTTCCAGTGGCAGTAATAATTTATGTGGACCTTTTGGGTCTGTTGCCCAGCGATTGTATCCAGGGTTGAGTCGATATAAGGTTTCCATATCGATATCGGCCAGTTCTGCAGCCATAGCCAGGTCAATCTGTGAGTCTATGTCGACCTGTGAAAAATAGGGTTCATCCGCGATGCAACGTAAGCTGACATTGTAATTCTGTGGATTGGCAACAATACGTTTCAGGGCGAGTAATTTAGGTACATAGGCCTGAGTTTCTTTGGGTAGTTTCAGGCTCCAGAAGTCTGTAGGTTTACCGCGACGTTTATTTTTTCTGATGGCTTTACGAACCGTGCCTGATCCTGAATTGTAAGCGGCCAGTGCATGAAGCCAATTGCCCTTGAATTCACGATTAAGATTTTCCAGGTATTTTAATGCGGCCATTGTGGAGGCGTGAACATCACGGCGGCCATCGTACCACCAGTTCTGTTTGAGTCCGTAAATACGCCCGGTCGAAGGAATAAACTGCCAGATACCAGCAGCACGGCCATGGGAATAGGCGAATGGCTGGAATGCGCTTTCAACGATGGGTAAGAGGGCCAGTTCTGTGGGTAAACCACGTTTTTCGGCTTCTTCTAGTATGAAATATAAAAAGGGTTCAGCTCGTTCGGCGACCCGGTCTAGATAGGTATTATGCTTACTGTACCAGTTAAGTTCAGCAGTCAGTCGTGGATTATCATTAGCATCAGCAAAAGCAAATCCACTTCTGACGCGATCCCAGATGTTTTCAGTAACGGGGTAGTCGTCGTAGTTGATTTTAAATGGGTCTGATTCAGGGGTGATGCTTAGCTGTGTACTGTCTTCAGCTATTTGTAATTGCTCTGAAGTATCATCCAGTGCAGTATTCAGCTGGCTGCATGCTGTGAGTAAAAGCACAAAGCTTGCTGAAATCAGTTTGTTTAAAGCTGATTGTAATCGTGTCAATTTTATGGAAATCAATGTGTTAGCAACTTTTTTATGTTTAAATTATTATAAGCATGTACAATTTATAAGTGTAAAGCACTTTTGCTGATTTTGCCTGAATATTGTCACATTTGGATCAAATAATTTTATGCAGTTGAATAGAGAATGAGTCAACCGAGACGCGATGTTGTCGAACTTTATACTGATGGCGCATGCCGTGGTAATCCCGGGCCAGGTGGTTGGGGCGTATTATTATGTTACAACGGCCATGAAAAGGAATTAAGTGGTGGTGAGCATGAAACGACCAATAATCGAATGGAGCTGATGGCCGCTATTCAGGGGCTGGAAGCCCTGAGTAAACCCTGTGATGTTATTTTATATACGGATTCGAAATACGTTATGCAGGGGATTACCGAATGGATTAACAACTGGAAAGCCAAAGGCTGGAAAACCTCAGCCAGAAAGCCGGTTAAAAATGTCGATCTCTGGCAACGCCTTGATCAGGCTAGAAATAATCACCAGGTTGACTGGCAGTGGGTGAGAGGGCATTCCGGCCATGATGGTAATGAGCGGGCCGATGAGCTGGCCAATCGTGGTGTGGATGAGTTGAGTTAATAGTCTT
>JAPHQX010000138.1 GCA_026196035.1 Gammaproteobacteria bacterium | reverse complement strand
TCATAAAGATGATAAAAATATAGCTGAAGCACTCAATGAAATTGAGCATGAATCAGCCATGGTTCGAATTCTGGGTTCTTATCCAAGAGCCGTTCTTTAGTTATGAACCGATTTCTTAAGTATGCTGTGACAGGCGTTCAACAGTTAACACCTTATTTGCCAGGTAAGCCCGTAGAAGAATTAGAGCGTGAACTGGGTATCACTAATGCCATAAAACTGGCTTCCAATGAAAATCCTCTGGGACCTAGCCAGAAAGCGGTTGTTGCTGCACAGGCAATTTTAAATAAAGTTAACTTCTATCCAGATGGTAGTTCTCATGAACTACGTCAATCGCTGGCAGCAAAACATGGCGTAGCAATTGATTCTATTAGTATTGGTAATGGCTCCAATGATATTCTTGAACTGATTGCCAGAACATTCCTTGCGCCCGGGCTCTCGGCTGTTTTTTCGGAATTTTCATTTGCTGTCTATCCTATTGTTGTCCAGGCTGTTGGTGCAGATGCCAGAATTGCAAAAGCATTTTCGGCTGATCATCCAGTAATGCCTTATGGTCATGATCTTGATGAGCTATTAAGTCAGATCGATCAGCAGACAAGAGTTGTGTTTATTGCGAACCCAAATAATCCGACTGGAACCTGGCTGGAAAGACAACAGTTAACCGATTTTCTCGAAAATGTTGCTGAAAATATAATAGTTGTGCTTGATGAGGCCTACTATGAGTATATGCCTGAGGATTTAAAGCCTGATTCAGAGGCTCTTATAAAGCGCTTTTCAAACCTTATTGTTACGCGGACATTCTCAAAAATATACGGTCTTGCAGGTTTGCGTGTTGGCTATTCAATTTCGCATCCGGATGTAGCTGATCTATTAAACCGTGTGCGCCAGCCATTTAATGTTAATTTGATTGCTCAGGTCGCGGCTCTATCTGCGCTTGATGATAATCATCATCTGCAAACCAGTATTGCAATGAATAATTCAGGTCTGCAACAACTGTCGAATGGATTTGATTCGCTAGGTCTTGGCTTTATTCCCAGTATAGCTAATTTTATTACTGTCAATCTCGAGCGTGCGGCTGCTCCTGTTTATGAATCTCTGTTGAGAGAAGGGGTGATTGTTCGCCCGGTCGCCAATTATTGTTTACCAAATCATTTACGGATTACAGTCGGTACAGAAGAGCAGAACAGGCGGGTGCTTGATGCTTTAGAGAGATGCATCAATGATTAAACGATTATGTATTATTGGTACAGGTTTGATCGGTGGTTCTCTGGCGCTGGCTTTAAAAAAAAATAATTACTGTCAACATATTATCGGTAGCGGGCGTGACGAGAGTCGTTTAAAAAAAGCGCTTCAACTCGGTGTAATAGATAGTTATGAAATCGATTATTCCAAGGCAGTAGTTGATGCAGATATTGTCGTCGTTGCTGTTCCTCTTGGTGCCATGCATGAAGTTTTCGAAAAGATAAAATCACATATTACTGGTGATACACTAATTACTGATGTCGGTAGTGCTAAAAGTGGTGTGATCAATACGGCACGTGCAGTATTTGATCGAGTTGATAAATTTATACCGGGTCATCCCATCGCCGGGATAGAGCAGTCTGGTGTCGAAGCTGCATTTGATTCTCTGTATCTTGATCGTAGAGTTATTCTTACGCCTGTCAAAGAGAATAGTAAAAAGGATATTGAAACAATTCAATCCATGTGGGAGGCAGCAGGATCAGTTGTTGATTTAATGGACGCTGATCATCATGATCTTATTTTAGCCGGTACAAGTCATCTGCCTCATGTTCTTGCGTATGCTCTTGTTGATTGCCTTAATAATGTTGATGACGTTGACGAGATATTTCGTTTTGCGGCAGGCGGATTTCGTGACTTTACGCGAATAGCGTCCAGTGATCCAGTCATGTGGCGTGATATATGTCTTCAGAATGGCGATGCCATTCTATCAATGATGGATAAATATGAGTACGAAATCAGTATTTTAAAGCAGGCAATTAAATCGAAAGACTCTGGCTCTCTATTAGAGATTTTTAGCAGGGCTAAAACTGCTCGTGATAAATTCTCAATGTAACTTGTGTTTGTTATAAAGTCAGCATTTATGACTATAACAATAATAATGATCTGTTTAGATAAAGCTGATAATTAGAGTAAATACTAAAGATAATGACAACTACCGTACTTATTTGTGACGATTCAAGTCTTGCAAGAAAACAAATGGCACGTTCTTTGCCTGCGGATTGGGATGTAGAAATAAGTTTTGCCGAAAATGGTCGGGAAGGGATCGACCTGATTTCCGAAGGTAAGGGCGAGATATTATTTCTTGATCTTAATATGCCTGTTATGGATGGTTATGAGGTGTTAAAGGCTATTCGTGAAAATGAGTTGTCAACCATGGTTGTCGTTGTTTCTGGAGATATTCAACCAGAAGCATATCAACGTGTGATTGCTCTAGGCGCACTTGATTTTGTTAAAAAGCCTGTTGATACTTCGCAGATTCAGGATATTTTTCATAAATATGGTATCTATGGTAAATCGTCAGTAAATCAACCCGTACAAAAAAGAATTTCTAATCTAGAAGTTAAGTATGAAGATGGCTATCAGGAAGTAGCTAATGTTGCTATGGGTAGAGCAGCTGATTTGCTTGCTAGACTGTTAAATGTTTTTGTTATTTTACCCATTCCAAATGTTAATATGTTTGAGAATAGTGAATTGCGAATGACATTGCGTGACATTGCTGATAATGAAAGTGTTTCAGGTGTTTGTCAGGGGTTTATAGGTTCGGGAATCGCTGGTGAAGCCTTGCTTATTTTTAATGACTCAAGCTTTGAAGATATAGCAGAATTAATGAACTTTGATGGTGAGATAGATGATTCTGTTCAGCTCGAATTACTCATGGATATATCAAGTATTCTTATCGGTGCCTGTTTAAAAGGTATTGCAGACCAGCTTGATGTTAATTTTAGTCAGGGTCATCCTGTTGTAATTGATAAGCATATAAGGGTTCATGATTTGTTGAATCAGAATATATCAAAATGGGATAAAACATTAGCTATTGAAATCCAGTATAAAATTGAAAATAAACGTATAAATTGCGAGCTTCTGTTGCTTTTTACTGAAGATTCGATAGCTTCATTAAATCAAAAAATATCTTATATTGTAAATTGATGTCATGTTCAAGATTGATATAAAAGAATTTCACTGGATGCTGGATATGATTCAACATCTGGATGTTGGTTTAATTGTTCTGGATAAAAACTATAATGTTAGCGTCTGGAATTCTTTTATGGAAAATCATAGTGGTTATTCGCCCGCTGATGTTATTGGTAATAATCTATTTGATGTTTTTAGTGATATTCCTGAAGACTGGTTCAGGCGTAAAGCTGAATCAGTTTTTTTATTAAATAATCGCGCTTTTACTACATGGGAACAGCGACCTTATTTATTTAAGTTTAAAAATTACAGGCCAATTACCGGTTCAGCTGAATATATGTATCAGGATATTACACTGATTCCACTTAACTCTGCAGATGGTAGTGTTAATCATGTAGGTGTTATTATTTATGACGTAACTGATATTGCGGTTAATAAGTCTGGACTTAAAGTTGCAAATGATGAGCTTGAAGTACTTAGTCGCACTGATATGCTGACGAAATTAAATAATCGTGGTTATTGGGAGGAGCGACTAAGTCATGAATTTTCTCTTCATAAACGAAACAAACAACCCGTTTCACTGGTGATGTTTGATATTGATCATTTTAAACGGGTTAATGATACATATGGTCATCAGGCAGGTGATGAAGTGATAAGGCTAACAGCTGATCTGCTCAGATTTTGTAAGCGTGAAACTGATATTGCGGGTCGATATGGTGGAGAAGAATTTACAGTAATACTGCTTGATTCAACAGCAGAAACATCAATGATATTTGCTGAGCGATTGCGTAAAAAAATTCAGGATACATTAGTGGAATTTGATGATCAAACTATAAGATATACAATTAGCCTTGGTATTGCTGAATTAAATAATAATGATTTGAGTTATGAAGATTGGATTAAGCAGGCTGATAGCGCCTTGTATAAGGCAAAAGAGGGCGGCAGAAATCAATCAGTTATTTACTCATCTGTAACAGGTGAATCTGAAAAATAAGACTGATAGTTTTTTCTATATTTTCATGGTCTCTATAGAAGCATTATGGCTTAAATTTGTCTGTAGTAGGTAAATTAACCCAGAAAGTACTGCCTTTACCTGGTTCGCTTATTATGCCTATACTTCCATTCATTAGTTCCACTAGCTTCTTGCTTATAACCAGGCCTATCCCTAATCCATCTATTCCTTTCTCATTTTTATCTAGACGCTCAAAAGGTTGAAATAGTCTGTTTTGCTGATCTATAGATAATCCTTCTCCTGAGTCGCTAATGCTAATTCTAAGCGTGTCGTGATCAATAATAGTTGTTTTAATTTCGACCATGCCATTAATAGAATTATATTTAATTGCATTTGAAATTAGATTAATCAGAATCTGTCTTGTTTTCTTTTGATCGGCAAAAATCTGTTGCTGACAACCAATGTACTCGGCCATAGATGTATTATTTTGTTGAGTAAGCGGCTTAACTAATGTTATTGATTCATTTATTATCGTGTCTATATCAATAAAATCAAACTGGCAAGTCATGTTTCCATTTTCTATTTCTTCAAGGTCCAGAATTTCATTAATAAGATCTAGTAAGTGATGGCCTGCGTTCAGAATTTCCTGGCAATTATCCTTATGAGTTTCATTTTTGAGATCTAATTTAAGCAATTGGCTAAAGCCAAGGATGCTATTCATGGGTGTGCGTAATTCGTGACTCATTCTTGCAAGAAATTGACTTTTTGCCAGATTTGCCTGCTCGGCCTTGTTTTTTTCATTTTCAAGTTCAGTTGTTCTTGTTTGTACTTCATTTTTTAGAATCTTTGCATATGAGGCGTGATCTGAAAATATTCTATATAACCCATAAACACCCAGTAATGTGAGCGCACCAAAAACATGATAGTTATTTTTATGTCCGAGTGAGTTAATAATGTGATTTTATTTAAAGGAATTGTCACTTCAAGTATGCCCCTGAGGTCACCAATTTTCCAGTTGATTTTAGGGCTATCAGGATGGTTGTTATGACAGTTTATACATGCGCCTCGCATGCGATCTGCACTGGAAAAGCGTAACACTTCCTCGCCATTATGAGTGATGAATTCATAATAATAATTTTCAGCTTTTGTTGATAATTTTTTCCAGGCTCTTCTTGAGTAGTCATCTTTTAAACCACCGTCATTTTTACGCCATGGGAAAGGGTATGGGCTATAAAGTCTGGATTTGACGTTGTTTTCCAGGTTGCTAATTCTTTCTCCAATCATAATGGATAAAGTAGCGGGTAAAGGAATGCTTTCACCTCGCTTATAATCATGTGTAATCTCAATACCATGATCCTGAATGGTTTCTATAACTTCTGACGTATAAAGTGTACGAAATGAAGTAATAGCATTAGTTATCAGTTTTGCATTTTCTATAGCTGAACTATGAAGAATGTTTTCCTGTAGCCGGTGTATATGAAAAATCATAGCTACTGAAATGAATGAGAGTATAACGAATACAATTATGAGCGAACGAAAATGCATACAAAGTAGGACTTCTAAATTATGATTTACTGGTTATTGTTGTGTCATATTAAGTAGTCTTGATAAAATTATACCTTTTCTGTCCTTGCTTTCACTGGATGTTTTTTCAACATCCAGCTAATATCCGCAGTTTGTTGAATAATAGCAATGAACAGATTTTTTTGCCGAGATAATTCATGACTCAACTTGATTTTAATGTAACTGCTGGTGGGACTCTCAGAGGTAAACTACGTGTGCCCGGTGATAAATCCATTTCTCATCGTTCAATCATGTTTGGTTCCCTGGCTAATGGAACATCACATGTAAAGGGTTTTCTCCAGGGAGAAGACAGTCTAAATACTTTGCGTGCTTTTAAAGCAATGGGTGTGACCATAGACGGACCTACAGCAGATGGTCAGGTCATTATTCATGGCGTTGGAATTAATGGATTACAACAGCCTGAGACTGCGCTGGATGTCGGTAATTCGGGTACTTCAATGCGATTGATGTCTGGCTTACTGGCAGGTCAATCATTTGATATTGAGATATCCGGTGATCGTTCTTTATCTAAACGGCCCATGAAACGAGTAACGGATCCTCTGGCGCTTATGGGGGCTGAAATTAATAGTGCTGATAATGGTCGTCCACCTCTAAAGATAAAAGGAGGTAAAGCGCTTAAAGGTATTCATTACGACATGCCTATGGCCAGTGCTCAGGTCAAATCCTGTCTATTACTGGCCGGGATGTATGCAGATGGTCAAACCTGTGTAACTGAGCCTGCACCGACTCGAGATCATACTGAGCGAATGTTAACTGCTTTTGGTTATCCGGTTACGACCCGTAATTCGACAATCTGCATTCAGGGTGGTGGACAATTAACTGCCTGCGATATTGATGTACCTGCCGATATTTCATCAGCGGCCTTCTTTATGGTGGCCGCAAGCATAGCTGAAGGTTCTGATTTGACGCTTGAGCATGTCGGTATCAATCCGACTCGTACAGGTATTATCGATATTCTTAAACTGATGGGCGCTAATATTGAATTACTTAATCAGCGAGAAGTCGGTGGTGAGCCTGTTGCTGATATTCGTATTCGCAGTAGTCAGCTTAAAGGCGTAGCTATTCCAGAGCGTCTGGTGCCTCTGGCGATTGATGAATTCCCGGTTATCTTCGTGGCAGCTTCCTGTGCTGATGGAGAAACCATCATTACAGGTGCTGAGGAACTGAGAGTTAAGGAATCCGATCGTATACAGGTGATGGCGGATGGGTTACAGGCATTAGGTGTTGATGCACGGCC
>JAPHQX010000076.1 GCA_026196035.1 Gammaproteobacteria bacterium | reverse complement strand
TCATTAAAAATTTAAAAATTATTTTATTTTTGTTGAGTATTTCTGTGGCCGGGGCAGTGTCTGCAACGCCTGAAATTCAGCACTGGGTTTCAGCTAAAGGTGTGCGTGTTTATTTTGTGCCCGTTAATGATTTACCCATGGTTGATGTGCGTCTGGTATTTGATGCGGGCAGTGCACGTGATGAGGGTAAATACGGACTTGCCCTGTTAACTAACGGATTGTTATCTGAAGGTGCAGCAGGTCAGGATGCACAGCAACTGGCGGAGCAGTTTGAAGCGGTAGGTGCACAGTTTAGTAATGGCGCATTAAGAGATATGGCCTGGTTAAACCTTCGTTCATTAAGTGATGATAAATATCTGAAACCGGCCCTGGCCACATTGAAAAATGTTCTGACTAAACCTAACTTTTCAAAACTGGCATTTAATCGTGAAATTGAAAGGCTTAAGATTTCAGTTAAAGCTAATAAGCAATCGCCTTCAGCCATCGCAGAAGAAGTCTTTTATAAGGCGTTATATGGTGATCATCCTTATGCTTCGCCCACTGAAGGCACAGAAAATAGTCTGGCAAAAATTAAACTGTCACATCTTAAGGCATTTTATAAAAAATATTACACAACAAAAAATGCAGTGGTTTCAATAGTAGGTGATTTGAGTCATCAGCAGGCTGAAAAGCTGGTAGAAAATTTGACACAGAATTTGCCGGCAGGACAGAGAGCGAAACAGATTCCTGAGGTCAAAGCTTTAACTGAATCAAAAACCATACGTATTGATTTTCCATCGAGACAAAGTCATATACTTATTGGACAGCCAGGTACTTATCGCGGAGATAAAGATTACTTTACCCTGTATGTGGCTAATCATCCGTTTGGTGGTAGTGGTTTTGCATCACGTCTGGTCGATGAGGTGCGTGAAAAACGTGGGCTAGCATATAGTGTTTACAGCTATTTTATGCCGATGAGATTAGCGGGGCCATTTCAGATGGGTTTGCAGACGCGAAATGATCAGGCTGATCAGGCATTGCAGATTGTGAAAGATGAATTGCAGCGTTATGTAAAAGAAGGGCCGACAAAAGAAGAGCTGGAAGCCAGCTTAACCAATATCACAGGCGGCTTTCCATTGCGGGTAGACAGTAATCGCAAACTGGTTGAATATCTTGCGATGATCGGCTTTTATGATTTGCCCTTAACTTACCTGGATGACTTTACTAATAAAATACGTGATGTTGATATTAATAAAATTCGTGATGCTCTGTTAAGGCGTGTTCAGCCGGATAAAATGATTACTGTTATTGTTGGGCAGCAGCTGGCGAAAAGTTAGTTGGCTAAATTAATCAATAACGCTGGAAAGTTACGTATTATTGGCGGTCACTGGCGCAGTCGAAAATTGCCGGTGATTGATCAGCAGGGCTTAAGGCCAACCCCTGATCGTATTCGGGAAACGTTATTTAACTGGTTGCAGTCACAGATTCCCGGCGCCCATTGTCTGGATCTATTCGCGGGTAGTGGCGCTCTGGGTTTTGAGGCGGCATCACGAGGGGCTGCCTCGGTGCTGATGCTGGAAAAACAGCCAGATGCATGTGCTGTACTGAAAGAAAATATACGGTTATTGAAGGCTGAGAGTATTCAGATAGAACAGCAGGATGCCCTTAGCTGGCTGGCAAAATCATCAGCGTCCTTTGATGTGGTTTTTGTTGATCCACCTTATAATAGTGATTTTCTGGCGCAAAGCTGTGTTTTGCTGGAACAGAATAATCATCTGGCAGATGAGGCCTATATTTATCTGGAATTGGCCAGTAATCAGGATTTACCTGATTTACCTCAAAACTGGCAGATAATTCGTGGTAAAAAAACAGGTCAGGTAGGGTATTATCTCGCCCTGAGAGAGAAACAGGACTAACTATGTCTGTGATAGCGGTTTATCCAGGTACATTTGATCCAGTCACCAATGGTCATACTGACCTGGTCGAAAGGGCATCAAGGTTGTTTGATAAGGTAATTGTCGCCGTGGCGGCCAATTCATCTAAAACCCCCTTGTTTGATTTGCAGCATCGAGTCGCCATGACTAAAACTGTACTTGGCCATTTGCCCAATATCGAAGTGTGTGGGTTTTCAGAGTTACTGGTGGATTTTGCCCGTATGAATCAGGCGAATGTTATTTTGCGTGGATTGCGCGTAGTTTCGGATTTTGAATATGAAATGCAGCTAGCCAGTATGAATCGCCATCTGGCAGCCGATATAGAAACACTGTTTTTGACACCTGCTGAGCAATGCAGTTTTATTTCATCATCCCTGGTTAAGGAAATAGCTCAACTGGGGGGCGATGTTTCAGAATTTGTTGACCAGAGTGTGGTTAAAGAATTATCAGATATAATGGGCCGACGATGAGAGCCGGGAGTGATAAATGGCGTTAATGATTACCGATGAATGCATCAATTGTGATGTATGTGAACCAGAATGTCCCAATGAGGCGATATCGCCGGGTGATGAGATATATATAATTGATCCTAATAAATGTACAGAATGTATAGGTCATTATGATACGCCACAGTGCGTTGAAGTATGTCCGGTCGACTGTATTCCAAAAGACCCTGATCACGAAGAAAATGAAGAAGAGTTGATGGATAAGTACAAACGCCTAACAGGTGAATAAAAAAAGCCCCGTTGGGGCTTTTTTTATTCTTATAATTTGATATGGCAGTGGTGCTGTTATTAAGGGTTTTTAAAGCTTAAAAGACTACCGCAAATGTTTTGTTTGTGTGCTTCGATAACTGCTTCTGTCTTAATGTATCATCTTATACAAAAAAACATTATTCTTTTGCTTTTGCTAACCACTTTCAGGTATTCATTATTAACTTAGGCATGCTGGATCTAGTATGAAAACAAATGTATAAATTTATTTTTTCATTCTTCGTATTGGTTTTTGTTTCCTTTCCGCTAAGTGCTCGTCAGCCAGCTGCGATTGCCAGTGCTCATCCTTTAGCAACCCAGGCAGGTGAAGAAGTTCTTCAGGCTGGTGGTAATGCATTTGATGCTGCCGTAGCAGTGACGGCAGCATTAGCCGTTGTTGAGCCTTATAGTTCGGGTATTGGTGGCGGTGGTTTCTGGCTATTGCACAGAGCCAGTGATCAGTTTGAAGTCATGCTGGATGGTCGTGAAAGAGCGCCTTTTAATGCGCATCGTGATATGTATCTGGATAAGCAGGGTAATGTTATTAAAGATGCGTCAATTAATGGTCCTTTGTCTGCGGGTATCCCCGGTGTACCTGCGGCACTTGAGCACCTGGCAAAGCATTATGGGCTTTTACCGTTAAGTAAAAGTTTGCAACCGGCTATTCGTTATGCGCGAGAAGGCTTTCCGGTGGATGAGCACTATCAGCGGATGGCTAAATTTCGTTTGTCAGCATTAAAGAAATCTTCATCGGCAGCGGCTGTTTTTTTGCATAAAGGTCAGGTGCCTGCAATGGGTTATGTTGTTAAACAAAATAACCTGGCGCATACCTTGAGTTTAATTGCAGAAAAGGGTGCAGATGGATTTTATAAAGGCGAGTTAGCTGATAAGTTAATTCGTGGTACCAATAAGGCTGGCGGTATCTGGAGTCAAAAAGATTTTAATGAATACACTATCATTGAACGCAAGCCGATTAAGGGTGAATACCGGGGTATGAAAATTACCTCGGTTGCGCCACCATCATCCGGTGGTATTGCGCTAGTGGAGATTATGAATCAACTGGCTGCTTATCCTTTGGAAAAACTGTCTGATATTCAGCAGGTTCATTATATTGTAGAAACTATGCGCAGGGCTTATCGTGATAGGGCAGAATACCTGGGCGATACTGATTTTGTAAAAGTGCCAGTGGCCAGATTAATTAGTAAAGATTATGCTGCCAAATTGCGTACCAGTATTCGTCCGAATATGGCAACGCCGAGTAATACATTGCCTGGTGTGAAGAAAAAAGATGGCGCGACAGATACCACTCATTTTTCAATTATTGATCATCAGGGTAATCGTGTAGCCGCTACCCTGTCCATTAATTATCCTTTTGGTTCCTGTTTTGTGCCGCCGGGTACAGGTGTTTTGTTAAATGATGAAATGGATGATTTCTCAGCCAAGCCTGGAGTGCCTAATGTTTATGGTCTGGTGGGCGCAGAAGCAAATGCAATTCAACCGGGCAAACGTATGCTATCCAGTATGTCACCTACTTTTTTAGAAACAAAAAATCGTCTGGCAGTGATCGGTACGCCTGGTGGAAGTCGAATTATTACCATGGTGCTGCTCGGTGCACTGGCTTTTCATCAGGGTGAAAGTGCTCAGGCTATTGTCGATTTAGCAAGATATCATCACCAGTATTTACCGGATTCAATATTCTATGAGCCAGATGCATTTTCACTGCAGCAGATTGAAAAAATGTCGTCCATGGGACATTCACTTAAAGCCGTTGAAAATACCTGGGGTAATATGCAGATGGTTATCTGGGATAAAAAGAAATCGATGATGAGTGCGGCATCAGATCGTCGGGGCCTGGGTCTGGGGCGAGTGATTCCATAAGTTGAAAATAAAAAGAGCGCTATTCCAGTCCGAAGTCTTCATGTTCGTTACCAGAGGTTCTTTCTTCCGCTTCTTTTGCTTTTTCAATGGCGCGTAATAATTGTGTATGCTCATGATCGGCCATGCCATGATTCATATAACGATCAGCAATTTTTAATACGTCTTCAAGATATCTAACGCGATAGTGATGATTAATGAGTGTCTTGGCAATGAAGTGTTCATCATTGTCATGCTCTTTCATCTCGATTGCTTTCTTTAAGGCAATTTTTAATTCGTTGTCGGTAGGTTTGCTCATACTAAGAGCATAGATCATTGTTATAATTTGGCAAAACTACAGGTAGGCGATATGTCAAAAATTAAAATTGGTGTTGTCACTGCTTCAGATAGAGCCAGTGCAGGTGTTTATGAGGATCTTTCAGGTCAGGCCATTATTGATACATTGAATGAATATCTGGTCTCTGACTGGGAGCCTGTTTACAGGGTGATTCCCGATGATCAGCCGGTGGTTGAAGAGACCTTGATTGATCTGGCCGATAAAGAAGCCTGTTGTCTGATTGTAACCACCGGTGGAACGGGTCCGGCCCCAAGAGATCTGGTGCCAGAAGCGACTGAGAATGTCTGTAATAAAATGATGCCGGGCTTTGGTGAATTGATGCGTCAGGTCAGTTTGAAATATGTACCTACCGCTATTCTGTCACGTCAAACTGCGGGTATTCGGCATAAATCATTGATTATCAACCTGCCAGGTAAGCCTAAATCGATTCGTGAATGCCTGGATGCTGTTTTCCCGGCAGTGCCCTATTGTGTTGATTTAATTGAAGGTCCTTACCTGGAAACCCATGAAGAGGTGATTAAGGCTTTTCGTCCAAAAGCGAAGTAATTATTTAATGTGAAAAAACCTCTAAGTCCCATTCCTATTTGAGTTTTTTGGTCTAGAATTATTGTTAAATAAGTCACATTCTCTATGGTAATCGGTTTGGATTTGATATCTAACTGTTTGAAACCATTCAAAAATTTTATAAATGTCTAAGTATAACTGCTTGTCTCTCCATGCAGAAACAAGCCAGTAAATGAATATATCTGATTTTAATAAATAACTTGTATTAGGAGTCGTTCATGGTGTCCAGGCATGATTTATTAGAAGTGGGTGGCATTCAATATCATTTGAATGAAGAAGGTCGGTTGCAGAATGCGGATGACTGGAGCGATGCTATAGCTGAGGCAATGGCTGAGCATGATGGGTTGCAGTTAACAGATGAGCACTGGCAGATCATCAGTATGCTGCGAAATTTCTATAAGGAATATAATCATGCGCCGATTATGAAGTTATTTCTAAAAGAAGTGGCTAATAAACTGGGGCGTGACTATGCGAATGAAGATTATTTAAGCACATTATTTCCTCAGGGGGTGTTAGCGCAAAGTACCAAGATTGCCGGTTTACCCTGCCCTCATCGAGCAGCACTGATCAATAACTTCAGGCCCGTAGTTGTTAAGGCTAAAGCAGATTTAGTGGGTAATGTTAATAAGCCCAGTGATTATGAGTTCGAATTTGAAGGTGAGGTTTATCATCTTTCCAAGGAAGGTAATTTAATTGAGCGTTATGCCTGGACTGAAAATATGGCAAAACTACTGGCAGAAAGAGAAAGCCTGGAGTTAACTGAAGATCACTGGGATGTGATTCACTTTATGCGAGACTTTTATAATGAATATTTAATTACACCGATGATTAAATTACTGCTCAGGCATATGAGAGAAACCATGGGTGCAGAGAAAAGTAGCAAACAGTATTTGTATGAGCTGTTTCCTGAGGGACCAGCAAAACAGGGCTCGCGTATAGCAGGCTTGCCATATCCGGTCGGTTGTATAGATTAATTGTTGGTGAGAGAGTAAAAAAAGCGCTTCATAATGAAGCGCTTTTTTTATGTGTCTAATATTAAATAGTCCTTGCCAGGCTTCACGTTGCGTTTTGTTAGCGGATTACTGGTGCACTGCCGGCTAAAATTATAGTCAATGAAGCGATAGTGTAAATGCTCGTCCCGGCCCTCAGGTATGCCGAGTCGAGTGGTCTGGATGATTTTTTCTGGTTGATAACCCACATCATCAAAATAAAAACTTGTTTCATTGAATGTTTGTTGATCCCAGTCGGGTACTTTGAGATTTAGTGACTGGCAAAGTAAGGTTTGTCCATTACAGAGTTTATCCAGATGACGTTTAGATCCTGCTGCAGCGGGGTTGAGTTGCTGCATGGTTTCGAGAGTGTTTTTTCTGGATAGAGCATCAAAATAGGGGTGTGCAGATTTAATCAGTACAGCATTACCTTCACCTGTGCAGCTAATATTCAGAGAGTCCCTGCCGCGAGCGTAATACATATAAATAGTACCAGGTGACATAAACAGGGCTTTACGTTTTTCTGTGAAGCCTAATGAAGCATGGCTGCCTTTCTCATTTAAATAGTAGGCCTCAGTTTCGATGATACGTGCTGCAAGCCACTGATTTTTATATTGTCTACGGATAATTTTACCCAATAGTGATCTGCCGAGCTGGCATGCATCCTGGTTAAAAAATGCTGAAGAAAGTATGGCCATGAGTAATCTAGGGTTGAAATATTAATAAAAGCCTATATTTTATCTGTTCTATTGAAGCTTGTATCGGGGAAGCATAAAATAGTCATCTTTTTCCCCCTCTATGTTAATTAAAAAAGGAGCCTGTCATGGGTGTATTAGTTGGTCGCGAAGCGCCAGATTTCACAGCTGCTGCTGTTCTTGGTAACGGCGAGATAGTAGATAGTTACAATTTTAAAGATGCTACAAAAGGTAAATATGCTGTTATTTTCTTTTATCCACTGGACTTCACTTTTGTATGTCCATCTGAGCTGATTGCATTTGATCATCGCCTGGAAGAGTTCACTAAACGTGGTGTTGAAGTAATTGGTGTGTCTATTGATTCCCAGTTTACTCATAATGCATGGCGTAACACGGCAATCAATGACGGCGGTATTGGTGCTGTTAAATACCCACTGGTTGCTGACGTTGATCACAGTATCTGTCAGGCATATGATGTTGAGCATCCAGATGCCAAGGTTGCTTTTCGTGGTTCATTCCTGATCGATAAAAATGGTCAGGTACGTCATCAGGTTGTTAATGATCTGCCATTAGGTCGTAATATTGATGAAATGTTACGTATGATTGATGCCCTGCAATTCACCGAAGAGCATGGCGAAGTTTGTCCTGCAGGCTGGAACCAGGGTGATAAAGGTATGACTGCATCACCTGATGGTGTCGCTGAATATCTGGCTTCAGAAGCGGATAAGCTTTAATTTTAGTCTGATTAGTTGTTTATAAAAAAGCCCGAATCAGAATGATTCGGGCTTTTTTTGTTACTTTGGTTTTTGACTCTTTATTGTTAGCGCTCAATCCTCATGTATTTTTTCGCTCTTTCTGAGCGAGTTCGTTTATGAATGTCGTCCATGGCATTCACCCTATGGGCCAGCAAAGCTGTTTAAAATCGCTCCCGGTGATTTTATCTTTTGTTCGTGCAAAAGAAACCGAACCAAAGAAAACACGCACCGAGTCGCAAGCCATCATGTAAAAAACACATGGCGGTACCATCGTCATTCCCGATATTTTTGGCTGCTCGGCAAC
>JAPHQX010000084.1 GCA_026196035.1 Gammaproteobacteria bacterium | reverse complement strand
TCGGGGAGCCAAACATATACTTCACAAGGGTGTTACCAGCACACCTGATGTAAAAAAGAAGTAATCAAAGCCTCGCTATGCGGGGCTTTTTTTCGCCTCCAATAAACTCTTTGATCAGAAACAAACCATTATTTTACTTTTCACACTAAACTGTACATGTGAATACAGGGAGTAAATGATGAGTGACTATCAAAACATACTGGTAGCTGTTGATTTCTCCGATGCCGCCAACACAGTGATAAGCAAAGCACTTGATATGGCTACGGGTGAACCTGCAAAACTAACACTGATCCACGTGGTTGAGTATCTACCGCCCATTGATATTGCCTATGAACCCGTACTGACATCAAGCTGGACAATTGATGAAAATGAACTGATTGATCAGGCTAAAAATTCACTAAAAAAATTCAGCGTGAAACATAAACTGGAGAATACTGAACAAATTGTGGTGATCGGCACACCCAAGCATGAGATCACCCAATATATCAAAGATCATCAATGTGATCTGGTAATTCTGGGGTCCCATGGACGACATGGATTAGGGCTATTACTGGGTTCAACCGCCAATGGCGTATTACATGACATGCCCTGTGATGTACTGGCAATAAAAATCAAAGCATAGACACATGCATGCTATCTCTGGGACAATTGCTAATCACACAGCGTTAAATTCTTAAGATATTTACAGAAATCTTCTTTTAGTTCCGGGTGAGCCAGGCCCAGTTCGACATTGGCCTGTAAATAACCCAGCTTACTACCACAGTCATAACGCTTACCTTCAAAAGAATAGGCATAGACTTTTTCATCATCGCAGAGCGCCGCAATCGCATCGGTCAGCTGAATTTCACCACCGGCACCCCGGCCTGTAGTTTTAAGCTTGTCAAAGATTCGGGGGGTTAAGATATAACGACCCACTACGGCCTGATCAGAGGGAGCATCTGCTGGCGCCGGTTTTTCGACCATCTGCTCAACCTGGGTTATACGTTGTGTAATGGCTGATCCTGCAATCATCCCGTATTTATCACTTTCCTCTCGAGCAACAGTCTGGGTACCGATCACTGAACCATGATACTCATTATAAACCTCAGCCATCTGTTCCATGCAGTTACGACCATTATTAATAATTAAATCATCTGCGAGAATAACGGCAAACGGTTCATTACCGACTGCAGGCTCAGCACATAATACCGCATGCCCAAGACCCAGAGCCTCAGACTGACGAATATAAATGCAATTCACGTGGGGCGGCAGTACTTCCTGCGCCAGCTTAAGCAACTTGTTTTTCTGCTTGGCTTCAAGCTCTGCCTCCAGCTCATAAGCCTTGTCAAAGTGATCTTCAATAGATCGTTTATTTCGTCCATTAATAAAAATCAATGTATCAATCCCCGCAGCCACCGCTTCTTCAGCCGCGTACTGAATCAGAGGTTTATCTACAATAGGTAACATTTCTTTGGGATTGGCCTTGGTTGCTGGCAGGAAACGAGTCCCCATACCTGCCACCGGAAAAACTGCTTTTCTGATTGACTTCATTACCACTTCCATTTCTATATCGAAAATGAATTATAGTATAGCAACTCCATGATAGCAGTAAAAATAGTGTGTTAATATTAATCAAACAGTTATATGGCTATAGCAATCAATGACATCCAGAACAGTTAGCTTTTCAACTAATAAATCTTTTACATCTCAATTAGCCAGTTACATTTATGAGATTCACAGGAAACAACTACCTGATCTAAGCCAGATTAAACTATTTATTCCTAATACGATTGCAGCTGATCAGTTAAAAAATCAGCTTATCAGCAATAAAAAGCTCAGCGCATTAATTCCTCCCTATATCGGCAGCATGAATAAATGGATAAAAAACAATGTCCCTTTAAATAACAGCAAGATAAATATTATTGACTCACAAAGCCGCCAGCTATTATTTATTGATGCCATAACTCAACATCCTGATTTATTTAAAACAGAAAACAACTGGCAGGTGTGCGAGGCCTTGCTAAACCTGTTTGACGAAATGACAGGCAACAACGTCTTTAATTCAAAACTATCCGCTAAAGAATGGGAACAAACACTTAATGATGCCTATGGCTTGCCTACTGTAAAAATACATAACCTGAAAGCCGAATCCAATATCATATTTACATTATGGAAGGCATGGCATAAACAGATGCAGGACATGGAGATTATGGATGAAGCCTCCGCGTATGCCTCGCGTCTGAAATCATCAGTCCAGTTAGCCAAACATACAAAATTTTACGTCATAGGCCCGGAACAACTTAATTATTCAGAACGGAAATGGCTGGAGAAAAACACCAGCCAGTTTAACATTGATTATGTATACCAGAACAGACCACCCTGCTTAACAACAATAGATAACGATAAACATCTAGATGACGTCAATAATATTGATTTTGTTTACGACAAAAAAACGCCATTAAAAGAACGCTCCAAAAAGACATTAAATACAGACAAGCTCAACCAGACAATCTCAATATACGCTGCCAGCAGCTATGAACAGGAAGCTCAGGCAGTAGAACTACAAACACGTTTATGGCTATTAGAAAAACGTCATAATATTGCGATTGTCACAGAAGATAGAAAAATTGCTCGACGTGTGCGCGCCCTTCTAGATAGAGCTGGCGTTTCAGTTCAGGATACTGCTGGCTGGGCACTATCGACCACAAGCGCATCAACCACTATTGAGCGATGGCTTGAATGCATTGAAGAAGACTTCCCGCACCAGGCATTACTCGACCTGTTAAAGTCGCCTTTCTTTTGCAGCACAGATGATCGCCAGGCACATCTTGAACAGGTCTATCATTTTGAATATGACATTGTTATTCATGAAAATATCGCCAGGGATATAAGCCGTTATCAAAAAGCCTTAAAAAACAGAATGAGCAAGCTTGCTAACTGGCCTGCCACAAGATCAGAGAATATTAAAAATCTACTCGACAACATTAATCATGCAGCAACAGATCTTCTTACGCTACACTCGTCTAAACAGGCATATAAGCCAGAACAATTTCTTGATGCGCTCTTAAAAAGTCTTGATGAATTAAAAATCACAACTCTGCTTAATGCAGATCCAGCAGGCAAAGGTATTTTATCAACCCTTAATAATATGCAATCCAGTTTACGCCTGACCGAACATCTAATGACATGGAAAGACTTTAGAACATGGCTGGCCTACTCACTTGAAAACGAACAACTGACTCTCAACACAGAAAAGCCACAGGTCAAGTTCATGAACTTCAAACAGGCACAATATTGTACATTTGATGCCATTATTATTGCTGGTGCTAACAAGGACAAATTACCCGGTAATGCCGAACAAATGCCTTTTTTCAATCAATCCGTCAGGAGCGCACTGGGATTAAAGGACTGGAGCTATAAGAAAAGTTATTTTTTCTACCGCTTTAAATGCCTGCTAGAATCGGCAGATACAGTACTAATCACTTACCGCAATGAACACAATGGCGAATGGCTGGCCGCATCACCCTGGGTAACAAGCCTCGAGAATATAAAAAAATCAACTTCTAACAGCGAACTTAACAACAAATTAACACCCCTGATCAGTAAAGATAGCTACATCACTGATAGCAAGCAAAGATCAACGATAAAAACAACAGAACAGCCGCTGCCGACGTTAACCGATAGATTAAAACCTGAGATTTATTCAGCTAGCAAACTACAGAAAATCATTAATTGCCCCTATCAGTTTTTTACTCATTCTGCACTATCACTTAAAGCATCAGATCATATTAGCGAGGAACTTAAGAAATCAGAATATGGTGAAAAAATTCATTCTATCCTTTTTTCATTTCATCAACAGGACAAAAAAAACAGCCAGTCGTTTACTAAACCAATCAATTCAGCCAATAGAGAAAAAGCTATACAGCACTTGATAACCATCTCCAGGGATATTTTCAACAAAGACATCGAAGACAATATACAGCATCGTAGCTGGCTTAAACGCTGGCTAAAAACCATTCCCGCCTATATAGACTGGCAAATAAACTGGCAGGCATCATGGACTATTGACCAGCTCGAAACAGAAGAGAGCATTAAGCTAGATGAACACGCATCACTGAAAGGAAGACTTGATCGTGTTGATAAAGAGAATAACAATTATTCAATTATTGACTATAAAACAGGGTCGCCGCCGTCTAATCCTCAGATCATTAGCGGAGAAGACATTCAACTTCTGAGTTATGCATCTCTAATTGAGAACACCAGATCAATTCTCTATTTAAAACTTGATCAGGGCGAAGCAAAATCATCAGCCATGCTTGATGGCGAACTACTTGATGAACTGGAATCAAAAAATAAACAGCGAATAATCAACATAGTTAAAGATATCAACAAAGGCTCAGCATTAAATGCATGGGGAGACACTCAAACCTGTGAACGCTGCGACTCTAAGGGCATATGCAGAAAGCAGGTCTGGGAAAACGCATAAAAAAGCCCCGAAAAATCGAGGCTTTTTTTACTTATATTGCTACACCTTATCTAACGGCAAAAACCTCACCCCCCAGGGATGAAAATATCACCTTACCATCAGCAATCACCGGTGATGAATAAAGCTTGTCATCAACTTTATATTTCCAGCGTAATGCACCATTCTCATTATTCAGGGCATACAGATTCCCATCTGTACTGGTAACATAAATACTTTCAGCAGTTATCACAGGCGACGAATAAACGGAACCATTCGTTTTGTATTCCCAGTGTCTGGCGCCTGTTTTTTTATCATACGCATAAACATAGGTGTCAGCACTACCGAAGTAAACTGCTCTTTTATAAACTGCGGGTGAAGAAAATATTTTACCTGCTGTTTTCTTTTTCCAGATCTGCTGACCGGTTTTGGTATTCACTGCATACATGTATTTGTTGTCGCTACCGAAAAAAACACTCGTTCCACTTAAACTGGCAGAAGAATAAATTGGACTTCTTGATGGGAAACGCCATTGCTCCTGACCTGTTTTTCTATTAATGGCATAGAACTCACCACCAAGACTACCTACATAAACCTTGTCGCCCGCAATTGCAGGTGATGTATAAACAGATTTTTTAGTATTGAATTTCCAGATTTCATGCCCGGTTTCGGCATCGACTGCATACAGATGGTTGTCCTTACTACCGAAATAAACTGTGCCGGCATCTACTGTAGGCGCAGAGTAAACTATACCTTCTGTTCTAAATTTCCACTTCATCTGATGCGTATCAGCATCAATAGCATATAAGTAGTTATCCCAGCTGCCAACGTAGATGGTATCATCGTGAACGGCCACGGCTGCTTCTATATTACCCTCTGTTTTAAACTTCCATTTAACATGGCCTTTTTCAAGATCCAGTGCATACAGATTACCGTCTTTACAACCAATATAAATAGTATCGCCTGACACTACAGGTGACGCATAGATTTTATCGGGTGCGGAGAATTTCCAGGCCAGACGATCGAGCTTAACCGGACCTTCCATTTGTGATACACCACTATGAGACGCATCTTCTCTAAACATGGCAGATCCCCCACCACATGCGCTAAGCAATAATTGCGCAGACACTACCAGAGAAATGCCCAGAGCCCTTTTTATCATTATAATCTCCACTTTCATTTTATTATCTGTACATAAAAATAGTAAAAATAACCTCAGTTATCAATCTATTATCAACATATTAATGAATTATCTTATCAGGCGACAGCCTGATGCATGGCACAATAACTCATAACCGATAGTTCCGACTAATTTTGCAACTTCATCAACTGAAATATCTTCACCCCAGAGCTGTACAACATCACCTATCTGAATCTGATCTATATTACGCAAATCAATAGTAATCATATCCATCGATACCCGACCAATTAACTGGGTTCGCTGCTGATTCACACTCACCGGTGTACCAGAAGGCGCATGTCGCGGATAACCATCTCCATAACCTATCGCCACAACAGCAACAGGCATATCTTCAGGGCATACCCATTGACCACCATAACCTACTGCATCGCCTTTTTTTAAGTAATTGATTGCAATAACTTCTGATTCCAGTTGCATCACTGGTTTTAAATTCAACTGTTCAGCTGATTTATTTAATAATGGAGAAGAGCCATATAACATAATTCCCGGCCTGACCCAGTTTCCCTGCACATCCGGGAAAGCAATAATGCCTGCAGAATTACACATACTGGTTTCAATATTTAAACGATCTGCCAACCGATGAAAACAATCTGTTTGTTGACGATTTAGCTTATGCTGTGGATCATCTGCATTAGCAAAATGACTCATCAAACCGACTTCATCAACACAGCTACATTGCTCCAGTTGTCGCCAGCAGTCATCAACATCATCGGGCTGTATACCCAGCCGTCCCATCCCTGTATCTACTTTAAACCAGACAGATAATTTGCCATGCACATTCTGCTCAAGCAACTCAATCTGCTGCTGCTGATAAATAACAGGTCTTAACTGATATTTAATGCATTGCTGTAACTGCTCAGCCGTCTGAAAACCCTGAAATACAGTCACTGGTTGCTGGATCTCTGCTTCTCGTAATGCCACAGCTTCCTTGATACAGGCGACTGCAAAACCATCCGCCTGCTGAAGTGCTTTTGCTGCTTGAATCATGCCATGCCCATAGGCATCTGCTTTAATCACAGCCATGATACGACTGTCAGGGGCCAGTTGTTTTACGCGATTGAAATTATGAATGAGCGCATCATGATTGATGCTGGCACGAGCAGTTCGTCTCATTCAAAACCTTCTGAGTTGTACATTTCAGGTATGTAGTTTTCAAATTTTGTATATTTACCAAGAAAAGTCACCCGGGTCTTTCCGATAGGACCATTACGTTGCTTTCCAATAATGATTTCTGCTGTGCCCTTTTCAGGACTGTCATCGTTGTAAACTTCATCACGATAAATAAACACGATCAAATCAGCATCCTGCTCTATGGCACCAGACTCACGTAAATCTGACATTACAGGGCGTTTATCTGTTCTTTGCTCAAGACTACGATTAAGCTGTGACAGTGCAATTACAGGTACGCTCAACTCCTTGGCCAGCGCTTTTAGCCCGCGAGAAATTTCAGATATTTCTGTCGCACGGTTTTCACCACCCGAACCTGACATGAGCTGTAAATAATCAATCACTATCAACCCGAGCCCATGCTCACGCTTTAAGCGGCGAGCTCTTGCCCTGACTTCTGAAACCGATAATGCGGACGAATCATCTATAAATACTTTTTTATCCGACAGTATGGAAACCGCCGAGGTAATCCGCGGCCAGTCATCATCACTTAAATCACCGGTACGTAAATTCTGCTGATTAATGCGACCCAGAGATGAAATCATACGCATGGTCAAAGACTCACCTGGCATTTCCATACTGAATATAGCCACGGGGATATTTTCAGCAATAGCCGCATTCTCAGCAATATTCATCGCAAAGGTGGTTTTACCCATGGAGGGACGACCTGCAACAATCACCAGATCACCTTCCTGTAAACCGGTAGTCATCTTGTCAAATTCGTGAAACCCGGTCGGCACACCGGTAATATGGCCGTCCAGTCCAAATAACTCATCAATTTTTTCAACGGTATTGGTTAATAATCTTTTAATATCAACAAAGCCATTACCGGCACGACTACCCTGTTCAGCTATTTTAAAGATATTGCGTTCCGCTTCATCCAGCAACTCCTTACTATCCCGACCTTCCGGATTATAAGCATTGCCGGCAATATCAGTACCTGTCTCGATTAACTGACGTAATACTGAACGTTCACGAACAATATCGGCATAGGCACGAATATTGGCTGCGCTGGGTGTTTCTTTGGCGAGACGCCCCAGATAGACAAGACCACCCGCATCATTTAATTCATGGGTTTTTTCCAGCTCTTCAGACAGGGTAACCACATCAAAAGGAATATCTGCCGCTTCCAGTCGAGCAATCGATCTAAAAATCAATCGATGCTCCTTACGATATAGATCGCCCTCTGAAATACGATCAGCTATTTGTTCCCAGGCTCGGTTATCCAGCATCAGACCGCCCAGTACAGCCTGTTCAGCCTCAATAGAGTGAGGCGGGACTTTCAGGCCCCGGGTTGAATCAGCAACATTAAAATTACTGTCTGACTTATAAAGTGTTGTTTCTACCATTTTGGATCAGGAGTTATACCGGCTATTTTGAGATCTCAGCTTGCCATTGTCACAGTAGCAATTCAAGCCGTGAATTTACAATTAACAAAAATAAATTCACTGTCACAGAGACACCGATAGCAGAGAAATAAATTAAAATTATATCGCATCTAAACACCAAAAGATTAACGCGAATATATGCCAAAACTGCAAATAAAAGCATTTACTCTATATATTAACGACATTTGCGTTTATTTGCGTTCATTGGCGTTAAGCTGTTTTATACAGTCAGCGATAATTCTGGAATCATCCCAATACAAAGAAGTTCTGCATTCTTTGTGCCGATATTAGATAGCTTTTTATTGTGCATAAAAAAAGCGGAACCACCTCAGGCTAGATCAGCCATAGATGAGTCCGCTTTTTTAAACCGAATTAACGAAGTGTTATTCTTCGCCGATTACAGTCAGTTTGATCACAGCATCAACACCGGTGTGTAAATGCAGATCAATATCATATTCACCCGCCATGCGGATAGCACCGGTAGGTAAACGAACTTCTTTCTTCTCGACTTCAACACCTGCAGCACTAATAGCATCTGCAATGTCAGCTGTACCGATTGAACCGAATAACTTACCTTCAGTACCTGCTTTTGAAGTAATTTCAACAGCCAGGTCATTCAATTTTTCACGACGTGCTTCAGCAGCTGCCTGAGCTTCAGCAGCCAGTTTTTCAAGCTCTGCTCGACGAGCTTCAAGCTCCTGAACATTAACTTCTGTAGCCACCTTAGCTTTACCAGAAGGCAACAGGAAATTACGCGCATAGCCAGGCTTAACGCTTACCACATCGCCCAAACCACCCAGACGCTCTATTTTTTCAAGTAATATGACATCCATTGGATATGCCTCTTTCGTATATTTAATTTACTTAGACTGTTAATCGTTTCCTGAAATCAATCCAGGTGTCGGTCAGTCCAAACACCGCTAATGGCATAAGTACCAGTTGCGGCAACAAAAACATCATTATATAAAAACCCAGTAACCAGGCTTTATGTACACCTCTAGCGGCCAGGATCCCGTGTATCAGAGCCAGCCCCTGTATCAGGTATACACTTAACACCACCAGAATCAGCATAATTACCAGGTCTGAAGATGTAAAACCAGCCATCAACAGTAGCAACAGGCCTACTACCGATAAACTACGTCCCAGACGCAATTCATTAAACTCTCTGGCCAGTCCACCCGGGTTATATAAAGCGGCCTGCCAGCCACGTCCAAGCAACAGACTCAGCACCACGCCAAATAACAGACCCGATGCCATAATACCCGGCAACCAGCGTAATACTGTATCAACGGCCTGATTCAGTTGAGACTTATCAACTGAATCAGACTGGTTAGCCATCATCTGCTCAACAGCCTGCTTAAACACCTGTCCCTGATCTACCAGCAAGTCTGGATAAACCAGATGAAATACCAGTACCAGCAATACACTTAGCCCAGTGATCAGCTGCAGGGTCAGAGCCAGTGAAACTGAGTTCTTCAGAACCCAGGAAACCAGCCAGACAGGCAACCAGAGCACCATTAACATAACCAGTGCGACCAATGGCGTACCCAGAACAAACCAGCTCAAAGCCGCCGTTCCCAGGCTGGCAAAGAGCATCACCTGTATGCCCTTTTTTTCGCCTAAATGCAGAGTAATCAGCGAGATTACGCCACCACTTAGCCAGGCCAGTGGTGGTAACAAAAGTGCCAGCAGAGCACTGACCGCAGCAACCAGCGCAGCCTGACCAGGCCCTGCCATAATAAATCGAGCCAGAGCTAACATTATCAAGTTACCGAATATAAAATCCGGCAAATAACATTTTAATGCTGATCAGTATATGGCAGTAAAGCCAGAAAACGCGCGCGTTTAACGGCTGTTGTCAGCTGACGCTGATATTTAGCTTTTGTACCTGTGATGCGTGCAGGTACCAGCTTGCCGGTTTCACCAATATAGTTTTTCAGCAGGTTAAGGTCTTTGTAATCAACCTGTGTAATGCCTTCAGCAGTAAAACGACAAAATCTTTTACGACGAAAATAAGCCATTGTTCAGTCTCCAAATATCCAGTTATTACTCTGCAGCTTCTTCAGCAGCAGGTGTTTCAGCGGCGGGCGCTTCAGGGGCAGCTTCTTCAGTAGCAGGCGCTTCGTCTGAGCTGGTTTCAACCCGTCTGGCAGGCTTCTCGTCTTCTTTTTCTTTCGCCAGAGGAGACATTTCAGTAATAGCTGCTTTACATTTGATAACCATGTTACGCAGAACCGCATCATTAAAGCGGAAAGCTGATTCCAGCTCGGTCATTTCTTCCTGACCACATTCAACATTCATCAGAACATAATGAGCTTTATGGATTTTGTTTATTGGATATGCCAGCTGACGACGGCCCCAGTCTTCCAGACGATGAATGGATCCACCATTGGATTCGATGATGCTACGATAACGATCGATCATCGCAGGAACCTGTTCGCTCTGATCCGGATGAACCAGAAATACTATTTCGTAATGACGCATTGCGTGCTCCTTACGGTTATTGCCCCCCACTATCTTGGTGGTGGAGCAAGGAGTTAGAATTAAGGCCGCGAATTATACTGACCAAATCGACTCAGAACAAGCCAGAAGACTGATTTTGCATGGAAAATTGAAGATAAAAGCTTCTTAGTCCGCAAATAAACGCGAATTAACGCAAATATATTATATAGATCGCAGTAAGCAGCATTAGGGCAAGAAATCCGTAATTACGAGACCATGGATGGGCGAAGGCAGAACAATGCCGGGGTATTGTCGAAAACGACTCAGGAGAACAAGTCGAAGAGCCGTTGTCGATGCATAAACACAAACATTAGCGTTTATTTGCGTTCATTTGCGGACTCATTCTCTAGATATTACCTATACATTTCAAGATATCAGCAGGACTCAAAACAATCATTCACGGTGCCAGGTGGTTCCAGTCACTCATTTTTAAATAAAAGCAGGCTATTCACGTCGCCACGTTGTCTGGCTTCCCTTATCTTCCAGAAT
>JAPHQX010000010.1 GCA_026196035.1 Gammaproteobacteria bacterium | reverse complement strand
TGATATGAGTCGTACAGCTATTAATGTGAGCGGTGATCTGGTGACTGCAAAATTAATGGATCGTTGGGTGGGTGCTAAAGCCAGTTTAAATGATGAACTGATAGAGCAGGCCATGTATGAGAGTATTCGTAAGGAGACGGGTGAGGATGTACTCATCATTGAATAAAATGAACGTTCTCTTAAGCGATAATATTTCTATGTATACTCTCTTTTGAAATGGGTAAAAATATTTCACTTTTAACATGTAGTTATAATAAAAACAATTCAGGAGGTACAGTAGATGGTTTATGTTAAACGACTGGTTCTGGATATTCTTAAGCCGCATCAGCCAAATGCACTGGAATTTTCATCTAATCTGGCTGAAGTTGGAGATGATTATCATGTAAGTCTGACCGTAATTGAGATGGATGAAAATACTGAAACGGTTCAGGTTGAAATTGAAGGCAGCAATATCAATTTTGAGGAGATACAGAGCGCCATCACTAACATGAGTGGTTCGCTTCACAGCATTGATGTTGTAGAAGTAGAAAGTAAGTCTGATACAGAAGAATCTTAAGTATCTTAAGAGTAAATGTTAATGAATCCGTTCAGTCAAATTCGATTTCTATTACGCATTACTCGTACTCACGGTATTGTCCGTCGTTATTTCGTGGTGAATGGTTTCGATGGTGCACTCACTATGCTCGGACTCATTATGGGTTTTCTTTTAAGTACGCCAGCCAGTTTAACGGTCATTATTAATGCCTGTCTGGGGGCTGCCATTGCACTGGGTGTGAGTGGTGTCAGTAGTGCCTATGTCAGTGAACTGGCTGAAAGAAGACGGGCACTGAGTGAACTGGAAGATGCCATGGTGACTGACCTGAAAGATGGTGCGCATGCTGTGGCCGCACGTTGGGTGCCGATGTTTATTGCACTGGTAAACGGATCGGCGCCATTGATCATTTGTCTGTTAATTATCACGCCTCTGTGGTTATCGAATGCAGGTCTGGTTTTCTTTATATCGCCACTATATGTTGCCGTTATCATAGCGGTAATTCTAATTTTTTTACTGGGTGTTTTCCTCGGGCGTATATCAGATATATCCTGGTTACGTAGTGGGATTCAAACACTGATAATTGCATTTGTTACCATTCTGTTGATTTATTTATTCGCAGGAGCATAGCGTGACACAGCTTAACTGGCACACGGTTGATGTTGATGAAGTTATCAGGCGCCTTAATACCTCGGTTAATGGTCTATCGTCCGCTAAAGCTCAGCAATGTCTGCAACAGCAGGGTGCTAATATTATTCCTGAGTCACGTAAGCGAACCCTGTTTGCAATGTTAGCGGATCAGTTCAGGGACTTCATGATTCTGGTATTGCTTGTCGCGGCATTGATATCCGGTTTCGTCGGTGAACTTCAGGACACCATTGCCATTCTGGTTATTGTATTCCTTAATGCCATTATCGGTACCATTCAGGAGTATCGAGCTGAGCGTGCGGTAGCCGCACTGCGTGAAATGGCTGCACCTGATGCTCTGGTGATGCGTGATGGTGACGCCGTGACTGTCGCAGCATCTGAACTGGTGACAGGTGACATTGTATTACTGGAGGCGGGCAATCTGGTGCCAGCCGATTTGCGTCTTCTTGAAAGCGAAGACATGCAGGCGGATGAGTCGGCTCTGACAGGTGAATCCCATACTGTTGATAAAACCAGTAGCATATTAAATGACATAGACCTGGCTCTCGGCGATAGAACTAATCTTGCCTTTAAGAGCAGTATGATTACTCGCGGAAGTGGTAAGGGTGTCGTGGTGGCCACCGGCCTGGATACCGAAATAGGCCATATTGCTGAATTGCTGCGAACTGAACAGAGTGTAAAAACACCTCTGCAAAAAAGACTGAGCCGATTCGGTCGTTATCTGGCACTGGCCGTACTGGCGATTTGCGTTGTGGTATTTATTGCCGGTTTATTACAGGGCCAGGATGTACTGTTAATGTTTCTTACCGCAGTCAGCCTGGCCGTTGCCGCAATACCAGAAGCACTTCCCGCTGTGGTGACCCTGTCTCTTGCTTTCGGTGCGCGTAAATTGATTCAGCATAATACGCTGGTGCGTAATTTGCCGGCCGTTGAAACTCTGGGTTCCGTTACCTATATCTGCACGGATAAAACCGGCACCCTGACTCAGAATAAAATGTCTGCAGAACTTTTTTTTTGCGATGATAAACGTCAGCAGACATTAACAGCTGTAGATGCTAATTCATCTTTAATCGAACTGGCTCAGGCACTGGCTTTAAATAATGATGTGGCCGAACGGGATGGTGTGACAAGCGGCGAACCAACAGAGTTAGCCTTATTTGAAGCGGCCCATGATGCTGGTTTTGACAAACAGTTGCTGGAGCAGGAAAAACCACGGCTTGCGGTGCTTGCATTTGATAGTGAACGTAAACAGATGACCACGCTGCATCAGATGGCTAGTGGTGTGGTGGCTTATGTTAAGGGTGCACCGGAGAGTGTGCTGGAAAATTGTATTAATGCTTCCAGTTACAATGCGGTTATACCCATTGATAGCAGAAAAATTCTTGCCGAAGCTGAGCAGTTAGCGAATGAGGGTTACCGTATTCTGGCGGTAGCGAAACGTGAGCTTGGATCATTGCCAGACAAAATAACGCCAGAGGTAGTCGAGCGACAACTTACTTTTCTCGGACTGGTAGCACTGATTGATCCGCCGCGTCCGGAAGTTCCACAGGCAGTAAAAGATTGTCTTGCTGCAGGTATTACACCCGTAATGATCACTGGCGATCATCCGGGTACCGCCATGGCCATCGCCAGGCGTCTGGGAATCACTGATAATAAAAGGGCCGTGCTGACCGGCGATGAACTGGTTAAAATATCTGATGATAAATTTTCACGTAAGGTTGAAACAATACGGGTATATGCCCGTGTTAATCCAGAGCAAAAAGTTCGTATTGTAAAAGCCTTACAAATGAATGGTGAGTTTGTTGCCATGACCGGTGATGGTGTCAATGATGCACCTGCACTCAAGCGTGCTGGCATTGGTGTCGCCATGGGACAAAAAGGCACGGACGTGGCGCGTGAAGCGGCTGATATGGTTTTACTGGATGATAATTTTAGTACCATCGTGGAAGCCGTACGTTATGGTCGACGCGTGTTTGATAATATTCGAAAATTTATAAAATATACGATGAGTTCTAATTCCGGAGAAATCTGGACCTTGTTTCTTGCACCCTTTCTAGGTCTGCCTATTCCGCTGTTACCGATTCATATTCTGTGGATCAATCTGGTTACTGATGGATTGCCCGGGCTGGCATTTACTGCCGAACCTGCTGAGCCCAATATTATGAGTCGTCCGCCCAGGCCGCCTGAGGAAAATATATTCAGTCACGGCATGTGGCAACATATTTTATGGGTGGGATTGCTGGTGGGGGGTATTTGTATTGCTTCTCAGGCCTGGGCAGTTTCACAGGGGGTTGAGTACTGGCAGACTATCGTATTTACAGTTTTGACCCTGTCACAATTATTTCATTCTCTGGCTGTACGCAGTGACAGGGCTTCATTGTTCTCATTAGGCCTGTTGAGTAATTTACCCATGTTAGGCGCAGTATTGTTTACCATTGGTTTACAGATGGCGGTTATTTATCTGCCGTCAATGAATGAAATATTTCATACACAAGCTCTACCATTATATGATCTGATCGTCTGTTTTATGCTTTCATCGCTGGTTCTATTTGCTGTAGAAATTGAAAAGTGGCTGGTACGTAGAGATCTGATTTATCTGGATGATAAAATATAATCTCTAACTGGAGATAGCTAATAAGATTTAATGGTCAAAAGATGTTATGTCAGATGAAAATCCGCTTAAGAGATGTGTGATGTGAAAATAAACTGTTTCAGTTATTTGGTAGGTCAAAAAGAAAACGCAAATGAACGCGAATTTATATGAGTAAAAAATTCATGTTTGTCGCTTATAATCAAGTCAAGAATGGCTGAAGGATTTTAAATTCCAGTTAACTAGCTTAGTTGGGTATATTCAGGGCGAGCCTGAAATAATAAATCTTTATTTGCGTTGTTTGCGTTCATTTGCGTTTTCTTTTGAAGTTTTTAATTTTTACTAAGGTTAATTTTAGATCTTGCTAACTGTCGGATTATGTGAAAAATATAATATATCAAATTATTATCTCAGGTTTGAGCTACTGCGTACTGATTTTGAGGGTTTATGCCCTGGGAAACTAAAGCGCTTCGCGAATCATGCGCTCATCATATCCATGTATGATCTGGCCATTGATAATTAATAAAGGCGTGCCACGGCCATTCATTAAATCAAATATACGCCGAGCTTCTTCAGATGTGTCTATATCTTTTTCAGTGTAGGGAAGTTCGTGTTTTTTAAAAAAAGCACGAGCTACTGTGCAATACTGACAGGTCTGGCTACCAAACATGAGAATTTGAGGTGGATTTTCCTTGTTAAGTGTAACGGGGCTGTCTGAGAAATCGTCACTTGCGAACTGACTTGCAGTAATGTAAGCCAGTAAAAATAATCCGCCAATGATGTAGAAAGGATGTTTCATCTGAGTGATTTTATCCGGGGTTTCCATCAGCGCGTGGTGTTAAATAAATGGGTGCAAACTTTATGACCCAGAGCAGCATGCAGATGATCCATACTGAAGCCGCTATGATATTCATATGAATATTAAAAATCGTATTTATCACTGATGTGTCAGCAAGTATGCGTAGAATGGCAGCGAATCCGATGCCAGTAAAAATAAGCATGACATAATTACTGGCTTCCAGTTTTCTACCTGAGTGGCCAAGAGACACCCGTGTTGCCATAGCAATTAATGTGGCGGTGATAAAACCAATGGTCAGGCTATGTAAAGGGGCTCTGGCCAGTATTAATTCATCAGTAAAAAACAGATATAAACTTTGAATACTGTAAAGCGCTGTACCTATGCCTAGCCAGAGAAAAGCAATATGCAGTATGGCCAGTAGTCGATCATTCAGGCTGCTGATCAGATTCCATCTGAATGAATGATATAAAGCCAGGCAGGCAAGTGGTATATCTGTAATAAAAAACCACTGAGGTGTCTGGTTTGATTCGAGTAAAAAATGGCCGACACAACTGGCAATCATTAAATAAAGGCTCCATTTTGGCTGGTACACGCTGTAGTTGTTGATTACGCAACTACTGAAAAATGGAATCATACGATGGCACACGGTGATCAGGATGGGCAACAGGAATAACCAGAGTCCTGCATTAAGAGTGTATTGAATGTACAGCCAGTTATCAGTAAAAATCCATATCAGAAAACTGATGCAACCACTCAGGCCAGCAATTAGTGAAGCATTGAGAATGGTTTCGTAAGTTTTATCCTCCGCAGGTGCATGTCTATAAACTGTATATAATGCAAAGAACCCCATTAACCAGCCAAAGATAAAAATAAGCAGTCCTGATGTGAGCAAGGTGAAGTTGCTGAACAGGCCAATTTCAAAAGTGATAATACCCAGAGTCATCCAGCTAAAGGTGCTGATGTATTGTTTTTTGCTGATAAATAAACCGTTCATCCATCTTGGATAGGTTGTCATCAGAAATCCATAAATAAAAAATATCACAACGCCATAAAGCATGACAAAGGCATGTGCCCATGTGGATGGAATGATGGTGTCGAGCGTGGAAAATAAATCAGTATATCGTCCGGTTAACTCTAGCATCCAGACCAGTAAAGGAACCAGTGTCTGGATGATGCCGGCAAAAAACATCATTCGATGGGGCGCAGCAGTAAATATTTCGGTAAAACTGTGACTGTTGTTAGTCCGGGGTGATTGTTGAGTCATGGTGTTGTGAGTTATTTGCAGGATGAAGCATAAAGTTTAACAGAGTCATGCTTTAGCCGTATTTTTTTATAGCTTCATCATATTGCTTAATTAAGTCATCGAGTTTATCGGCAGGAACAAATTCATGCCAACGATCCTGTGAAATATTGGCCATGGCAGTAGCACTAAAATCATCGCAGCCTGAGCATTTGAAAAAGAAAACATGTTTGTTCTGGCAGGTGGCGGTATCAATGGCATAGTCATCAAGTTCCAGATGGCCTTTGCAGCGTTTACAGTCGAGTGAAAAATTGGGCAGTGACATGGTTTTTGCTCATTAATAATAAAGTCATAAATTTATCAGATTCAGGGTATAAATAAACCCCTGTATGTACATGGCTAGAGCTGATAAGTTGATTTCTATTACAAGTGGATAGCAGATTATTGAGGTACCCATGTAATTGTATTATCTATGCCCAGCTAAGAAAGTCTGCCAGTTAGCGTGTCATCCCTGGAAATTATAGAATTATAGTATTTTTTATTTACTCGGGCCCGGTTACTGTTGCTAATTAAGGGTATAACCGGCGATATAATAGCAGCCCAGGGCTGTCAATATTGAGTTTTAGCACCGGCAATGCGAGAAACAGCTCTTGAGGGTGATGCTGCTATTAACCTCTCAGGCATGTTTATTAATGAAAATGATATATGAGGTCAAATTGTCTATTAATCAAACATGATCTAAATCAATTATACCACTGGTCATGAAAGCCATAGACGCGTATATTTCGCAGGGTATAATTAATCATATTCTATTCGTTAATAACAAATCCGGATGACTATTTATGGTAAAAACATCATTATCAAATGATGTGTTGCGTCAACATCACTTATTAGGCGAGTTAAATGATGAGCAGCTCGATAAAATAAAAAAAACACTCAGGTTTATTAATCTCTCGGATGGGGAGCATTTATTCGAGCAGGGGCAGAATGCAGATCGTTTTTATCAGGTCCTGTCCGGTCAGATAAAACTTTATCTTATTTCTATGGAAGGCAGTGAACGAGTCATTGAAGTCATGCAGGAGGGCCAGACCTTTGCTGAGGCAGTGATTTTTATGGAGGAGCGCTGTTACCCGGTAAATTCCGAGTCAATTGGTAAAACCGAACTGCTGGCTTTTGATTCAGACACTTTTCTGAATATTCTTGCAGAATCAAAAGATGCCTGTTTTCGTTTATTGTCGGATATGAGCAAGCGTTTGCATCATCGTTTGAATGAAATTGATTACCTCACCTTACAGAATGCCACATTTAGATTGATTCATTATTTATTAAAACAAATTCCTGCGGATCATGAAGATGATGACACGGTTGAAATAAAATTAACCACTTCAAAAAGTATAGTGGCTTCGCGACTGTCTATTCAGCCTGAAACTTTTTCAAGAATTCTGAAAAAGCTGGGTAAGCAGGAGCTTATCAGTGTTAAAGGCAAAGTAATTACTTTACTTGATGTTGAGGCATTAAGAAATTTTGATTCTTAGTGACTGGTACCTGCTGAACGGGTGATTTTGTTAAATACATTATATTTACCCGATGGTTTTTTCATCGGCAGGCGTTTTATTTCTTTCAGTGTTTTTGCATCGTATACAATAACGGCACCATCCATGTCCCAGATGCTTAGTAAAGCATGTTCACCTGTTTTATCAAATTCAACATGGGCCGCTGTTTTGCCTTTTTCTGGTCGTAGTGTTTCTACTATTTCCAGTGTTCGTTTATCAATAATATGTACAGCATCTTTATTCGGACCGAAGAAGACATCCACCCAGGCGTAAGGTGTGTTTTCATGGCTGCGCATAAAAAATCCTGGCCCCAGGGTTTTAATACGTTTAATAGTTTCCCAGGTTTCCATATCGATGACGGTGACTTCACTCTCTTTAAGATTAGGTGAAGCCATCACGGTGCGACCTTTGTATTTCCATGTGATACCTGAGCCTAGATGAGGCATGCCGGGAATATCCAGTGTGTTAATGACGCGACCCACATCAAGGGATAAGACCATGCCCTGTTTATCTCTTGAGGTTCCAAATATCAGGTCATATTCCTGATTGAAAAAGAAATCATCAAGATAGGATGTAACAGGTATACGCCTAACAGGGAAAGGATCAGGCTTAACGACATCACCGCTTTCTTCCTTGTAATCGTGTTCCCAGCCAGCGAAGCCAGGAGGTGGGTTGTCAGAATAATTGATTTCCCAGACTTCGGGTAAATCTTTTAATGCGGCTACAAAACTGTCTCTTGGGTCAGCTGTGTAAACGGCACTGACTCGGGAGCTTTCGCCTTTTTCATTTTTAACGTCAATAATCTTTATCAGGGATAAATCTTTAGCGTCAAGTAATACCAGTGTGTGAGGCAGGTAATTAGCCACCATTACATAGCGACCATCATGTGAAACAGCAATGTTACGAATATTAATGCCAGCACGAACTTCAGCGACTGTTTTTAAATTATAAATATCATATTTGGTTACCCAGCCATCACGTGAACCAAAATAAACATAACGGCCATCATTGGAATATTTGGGGCCACCGTGTAATGCAAAACGGGTCTTAAAACGGTGTATGGGTTCAAAAGTATCACCATTCAGTAAAGTGGCATGATGGTCACCCAGTTCAACAACGATGAACAGATTCATCGGGTCTGCATCCCAGACAGGTTTGTCTGGAAGATTTTGCGCATCACTATAAATAATCTGACTGCCCCAGATTTCTTTTTCAGCCCAGTGAGGTGTTTCTTTTAATGGGGTGTATATAAAGCTAACCAGGTCATCAATTTCAGCTGGCTTGAGCTTATCTTTGAACGCTGGCATTTGTGTAGCAGGACGACCGTTCATTATTGTATTAACGGCCTGTTTTTTTCGTAAACGTTTCAGGTTCTCTGGTAGCAGGGCAGGGCCCATTAGCCCCAGTCGATTAGCACCATGACAAATCGCACAATGAGTCTTAAATAAATCTTCTCCAGGATTATTGCTTGAATAGGCAGGTAGACTAATAATAAACAGAAGGCCGGGGAGCAGTAAGTTTTTAATCATCGAATCATTGTTGTTTTATGTAGGGGTTGCGCAAGTTTACAGCATTCATTACATGTGTGAAATTTTAATGTCTTTAAGCCGGCCATCATAAGGACGGTTTTCAACTCTGCGTTGTTGTTCTTCTATGCCAATTTCTTCGTCAGTTAAATAACAGGCTGGATCCTCTTCCCATGGGTCACCATTAGATATCTGATAGGCACGCACACGGGTATTACCACCACAGATAGCCAGATGCTGGCACTGGGCGCAACGGCCTTTTAACGGGCGTGGATGAGATTTTAAACCAGCCATTAGCGGGTCACTGGTATCGGGCCAGATTTCAGAAAATGCACGATCCTTAACATTGCCCAGATTGTAATTCCACCAGAAAGTATCAGGGTGAACATTACCCAGATTATCAATATTTGAAATATTAACGCCGGATGAATTGCCGCCCCATTGTTCAAGACGAAGCCGCATTTCATCAACTTTGTCAGGGTAGTGTTGTTCTACCCATTGCAACAGGTAAACGCCATCAGCATCATTATTGCCGGTGACAAATTCTTTTTCTTTGCCGTTTCTAATGGATTCCATACAGCTATCGAATAATAAATCCATGGCGTTGCGAGTCATTTTATGGAATACATCATCGCCACGATTTTTATTACCGCGTCCGGCATAATTTAAATGAGATAAATAAAATTTGTCGATGTCCCGCTGATTCATTAATTCCAGAATCTGGGGCAGCTCAACAGCATTGTCCTGAGTCAGGGTAAAACGCATACCGACTTTAATATCATTCTGTTTACATAAATCAATACCGTGCATGGCTTCATCAAATGCGCCGACTCGACGACGGAATTGATCATGAGTCTCTTTAATACCGTCAATACTGATGCCTACATAGTCATAGCCGACATCCGCGATTTGTTTAATATTAGTTTCGTCTATCAGTGTACCGTTAGATGAAAGTCCGACATAAAACCCCATGTCTTTTGCGCGATGTGAAATTTCAAAAATATCCGGGCGTAATAAGGGTTCACCACCGGAGAGTATGAGTACAGGTACCTTGAACTGTTTCAGGTCATCCATGACTGTGAAAACCTGTTCAGTATTAAGCTCACCAGGGAAGTCTTTATCAGCGGAAATTGAGTAACAATGTTTGCAGGTAAGATTGCAGCGACGTACCAGATTCCAGATAACAACAGGTCCGGGTGGTTTGCGTGCCTGGCCGACAGGCGTGTCCTGGGTCAGGGTTTTCATAAATTGTGTCATTCTGAACATATTACTTATCCTGACGGTTATCTGATTCTAAGGCCGGTTTTCTTCAGTATTTTAGTGCTAAACAGAATTTTATGCCCGCGATTATCATCGCCGAGTAATGCAGCAATAGTGGCTACTTTTTCTATGACTTCATCATGTGTTTTTCCATGCACCATAGCAAAAAGATTATACGGCCATTCAGGCAGAAAACGGGGACGTTGGTAGCAGTGGCTGACAAAGTCCAGTGCGCCGACAAGTTTGCCTAGCTGACTGATCTTTTCTTCGGGTATATTCCACACACTCATGCCATTGGACTTGTAACCCAGTTTGTAATGGTTTGGGATCACACCAATACGACGAATAATGCCATTATCCAGCATATTTTGCATGCGCTGAAGCACATCATTGACATCTAAATCCAGTTGTCTGGCGATATCATGATAGGGATTACGGCTTAAAGGCAGGCCACTTTGTGTGGCAGCAATAATCTGTCTATCAATAGCATCTATTTCGCTGGTTTCAGTCATTGCTAATGGCTTTACTGTCATGGTTAGACTTCAAATTTGAGTTCGAGAAAGTATTCTTCCTGTTTGGGCATATTAAATACTTTCAGTCCGGTCTTTTTTTCAATCTTGCTGATGACCTGAGTAATCTGTTCCGGGGTTTCAGTGGCAATGACAAACCACATATTTAATTCATGATCACGGGCATAATTATGGGCAACTTCATCGAATGAATTTACGATGTCTGTCATTTCATCAAAACGTTCAGTTGCAACTTTCATGGCGGCCAGTGTCAAACCGCCGCCCATTTTTTCGGCATTATAAATAGGGCCGAATCGGCTAAGTATACCTTCTGATGTCATGCGTTCAACACGGCAGATCATTTCATCGACAGGAATATCCAGTTGTCTGGACAATTCGTCCCAGGGGTTTTCTGTCAGTGGGAAACCACCCTGCAGGTGATTAATGATTTTTCGATCGAGGGAATGCAGAATCATGCTTTACTGGCTTGTTTGTCATCCTGACTGTGAATATAGATGGCACCCCGTTGTTTGAAACAGCGATTGCTAAATAACGGCTCATGTCTGAAAGCAGCCACATTACAATGCTGTACCATTAAATCCAGGTTTTTTAATACATCATCACGATCCTTGCCATGAATCATGCAGAACAGGTTGTAGGGCCAGTCGGGTAAATGGCGGGGACGTCGATAACTTAAGGTAACAAAATCAAACTGGCCAAAGCATTCACCCAGTTCATCGACACGGTCATCAGGAATATCCCAGACCACCATGGCATTGGCTTTATAACCCAGTTGACGATGGTGAACCACAATACCAAAGCGTTTGATATCGCCTTTTTCTTTCATCAAACGAATGTAGTCAATGACTTCATTCTCAGTGCTGCCAATCTGTTCCGCTATCACAGCATAGGGATGTGATACCAGTGGCAGGCCATGTTGCAGTGCAGCAATCAGCTGGCGTTCATTAATCATGATGACCACCCTGAATCAGCTGCAAGGGGAAGCCCAGGTCAATATGATAATCTTTTTCCATAGGCAGTGATAAAATTCGGATTTCAGTTTTCTGTTCCATGTCTGCAAGAATAGCATTAAGTTGCTCGACATTTTCAGCTGTGGCGACAAACCAGAGATTGAAATGATGCTCACGTTCATAGTTATGATTAACCGCAGGATAACTACTGATAATGTCAGCGACTTCTTCCAGTTTGTGTTCAGGTACGGCCATGGCAGCCAGAGTACTGGCACCGACCCGATTAGGGCGAAATACTGCACCCACTCGGCTGAGGATTTTCTGATCATTTAATTCGCTTAATAAATCAATGACTGTCTGTTCCGTAACCCCCAGTTTACTGGCGATGTCAGCATAGGGTGTGGCAGATAATGGAAAATCATGTTGAAATTCATTCAGTAATTGCTGAATGAGTTCGGTCTTGTATTGTCGTGTCTCATTATGACCGATGGACTCAACCGTCATGATTTTCTCCGTTACCCCTGTTGATCTTCAAAATACGGCCTCGGGTACTATTTTGCCTTGATTTAGGACAATTTTACCAGCATGGACTGGCCTTATGTGTTTTTTATAAATCATTGAATTTACTAAATAAATAGTCTGACATCAGGTTAACACGAGCCGGAAATTAGCAATTTGACCGTCTCAGGTGTTAACTGCGAGTCAATGAAAATCAGGCAGCCATATCCTTTAGTTGATTGACATTATGCACGGTAATTGACTTGCCATTAACATCAATGAGCTTGCGATTTTTAAGGGTTCGCAGGATACGTGAAAAGGTTTCTGGCTGTATGGATAACCAGGAAGCAATAACGCTCTTGGAGGTTGTTAACTGTATGACATAGGATTTATCGGGTTGATGATCTTCCGGTACCTGTTGTAACAGGTAATTGATCAGTCTGAAGCTGGCATTTTGCAGGGTGAGATAATCAACCTGATCCAGATATTGATGTAGACACTGGCTCATATCTGACATTAACTGAAAGCAGGTGTCTTTGGATTCTTCGAGTACACTTCTGAAGGTTTTGAAGTCGAAAGATAATAATTCTGTATTGAGCAGGGCTTCTGCTCCAATGGGGTATTTTCCTTTATTCAGAAATAAGACCGATTCAGCAAATATCTGACCCGGCTGGATTATATCAATAACTCGCTCACTGCCTTCCATTGAAACCCGAAACAATTTTATCTGTCCGGAGCGGACCAAATAAAACTTATCAGCTTCCTGACCCTGTTCAAATAAGTGTTCACCTTCGGTCAGACGAACGAGTTTTATGGTTTTTTGTATCTTGTTAAGCTGAGAATTGCTGAGTTGTGACATTAATGAAAGCTGATGTAATTCGGAATTTGCAACTGAAGGGGGGCTCATGTGCATATTTTGTTCCTTATTATTTTTGTATTGAGTCATTTATCATTCATTAATATTCAATATTCTAAATCTGAATATAAGAATGTTAGTTTTTTAAGTTAAATGATTATAGAGGAGGTTTTTAATATGTTCAGTAGAGCAGATATTAAAAACTTGATCTGGATCAAGTCTGAAATGAAATAATTATTAGTTATAAGTTGCTGTAGTTATTAAAAAAACTTAATACCTGTATGGATAAGATAGC
>JAPHQX010000127.1 GCA_026196035.1 Gammaproteobacteria bacterium | reverse complement strand
GGGTCTTTAAAACGAATCACAATAAAACTTTCATCCGGTGTTGGGATATCACGGGCAATGAAAGGGTTAGAAGTATCAACTGTGGAAACGCGCTGGAAGTTAATGTCTGTCTCAGAGAACTGAGGTGTGATATACGTGACATAATCAGGCATACGACGTTGAATAGTATCAACGATAACGTCAGCTGAATAACCGCGTTCGGCGTTATCGCGGTGAATTTTCTGTATCCATTCCAGGTTAACGATGGGCACAACACCAATACCCAGATCAACATGCTGAGCAACATTGGCTTTTTCTGTTTTAACCAGGCCATGTAGGCCCTCGTAGAACATCAGGTCAGAACCGGTTTCAATATCTTCCCAGGGCGTGAATTCACCAGGTTTTTTGTCAATACCCAGGCGGGCATTATGCTCTACAGCTTCAGGGTCTGAATGCAGGTAGTAACGCTTTTGTCCTGTACCTTTTGAGCCGTAAGAGCTGAACAGGTCTTCCAGTTTATCAAACAAATTGGCATTTTCACCAAAGTGACTGAAGTAGCGGTTACCTTCTTTTTCAGCTGCAGACATGGCTTCTTTCATGGCAACTCGGTCATGGCGATGGAAGCTGTCACCTTCGATAACAACAGGGGTAATACTCTCACGTGTGAAAATATGTTCGAATGCTTTTTTAACTGTTGATGTGCCGGCACCCGATGATCCGGTTACTGCAACAATTGGATGTTTTTTGGACATTGTTTTTCCTCGAAATACTAAAAATCTATCTTGCATGGCGCTGCGAATATTGAGTAAAGCAGCGTCAGGCCATGTAATTCCTGTTGTTTCAGGCCAAAACTGGCGAAATAAGCAGACTATTTTAGCGATTTTTACTCTATCTGGCGAGTTTTATCCTTTCAGTCGTAATAACCAGGTCTCGCTGGCTGCTTTTGTTATTTCCAGAATGCCCCCAGGATAGAGGCCTGTGAATAGAATGAGTCCAGCCAGTAGTAATGTAATAGCGAGCTCCCTGGGTCTCAGATCTATAGCACTTGTGATAACTGGATTAATGCAGGGGCCGAGGAAGGCACGTTTATAAATAACCAGAAAGTAACTGGCACTGAGTACCATGCCTGCCAGGGCAGCAAGTCCGGCGCCAGTATGTGACTGTAGTGCACTGATCAGTATCAGGTGTTCGGCAATGAAGCCATTAGTACCTGGTATGCCCATGGTGGCGAGTCCGAAAAGAAAGAAAAAAGAGGCCAGCAGTGGCATGGTAGTGGCAACGCCGCCAAGACTGATGGTGTCTGTTGAGCCAGTACGATGATGAAGGAATCCGCTGAGTATATAAATGCCACCTGCAATGACAGTGAAATTCAGTAATTGATAAACAGCACCCTGGATACCCTGCATATTAAAAGCCGCGATACCTAGTAAAACCAGACCCGCATGGCTGATACTGGAATAGGCCAGCATGCGGCGTAAGTTGCTTTGGTTCATCGCAACAATAGCTCCATATAAAATACCGATGACGCCCAGTCCGGCAAGTAACCAGTGGAAGTTCTGAGATGCCTGTGGTGTTAATGGCACAATAAAACGTATAAAACCATAGAGGCCGAGTTTAAGGCCGGTCATGATGGCTGCGATGCTGGCGGGACCTTCCATGGCGACGGTGGGTAGCCAGGTATGAAATGGAAATAGTGCTGCTTTAGCGCCAAAGCCAAATAAAAGTAGAAAGAAGATCGTTGTCTGGGTGTCTGCTGATATAGCGGTAGTCAATAATTGCAGGTAATCAAAGCTTAACTGTGCAGGGACATCGCCCCTAGCATGAGCAAAGGCCAGTATGACAAAGGCAAATAATAAAGCGACACCACTGGTTAGCATAAACAATGTGTACTTAACTGCGGCGTAACGCCTGTTAGGTCCAACACCCCAGAGACTGATCAAAAAGTATAAGGGTATTAATGTCATTTCCCAGAACAGGAAGAACAGCATGGTATCCAGAGCAGAAAAAATTCCAAGGATAGCGCTGAGAAGAAATAACAGTAGTGAATAATATAATCTGGGAAGTGAGCTTATGCTGGTCCATGAGCCAATGATGACGCCAGCAAATAAAAGACAGCTTAAGGGTAAAAACAGAATAGAGATGCCGTCTATGCCAATTAGGTAATTAATATTAAGTGTTGGTATCCATGAAATTTTATCAATGAACTGGAAACTGCTATTGGTATTATCAAAACTAATAAGTATTAATAGAGAAATAAATAAACTGGCTGTAGATGTTAGTAATGCAATCAAACGTACGGTTTCGGGTTTATGAAAAAACCAGATTAAAGCAGCCCCCGCTAATGGGCTGAAGATAAGTAAACTTAATAAAGGGAATGTAGTTATTTCAGTCATTAGTCTGTATTCATATGGCCATATAATTTGCTCAGGCCCTCTAACGAATCTTCAATTAGATCAAGCCAGGGTTCAGGATAAAAGCCAACAATTAACAAAATACTTAACAGCATAATCGCAAGCAGTCTTTCCTGAAAAGAAACAGGCTTTATGGTTTTGCTGGTGTAGAGTTCAGCTGTATTTTTTGGGCCTAGAAACGCTTTCTGAAAAGCCCAGAGTAGAAAACCTGCAGCAATAACATTACCAATGGCTGCGGCTACAGTAACCAGAGCACCAAAGCGTTCGAAAGAGGCTTCCAGTACCAGATGTACTGAATCAAAGCCGGGAGTGCCCGGCATGCCAACAATGGCAAGACCCGAAATAAAGAATGTAATCGCGATTATTGGAAAGTGATCAAATAAACCACCCAGTTTTGATAACAGCATGGTGCGAGTGCGCCAATATATAAACCCTGTGGTAAATAGCAGGCCGGTTATGGCCAGACCAAAATTGACGGCCAGCATAATACTGCCCTGGAAGGCAGCATGATTTAAGCTGAACAGGCCAATGATAAGTATGCTGGTGTGAGATATCACTGCGAATGCCAGTAAGCGACGTAAATTAACCTGCATAAGCGCAAGCAGAGCCGCATAAAAAATACCTGTGATTGCAAATGCCATTACATACTGATGCCATTGAATAACGGCATCGGGTAATAATGGGAAAACAAAACGCATTAATCCATAGGCACCTACTTTGAGTCCAAGTAATAAAACAGGGGCGACGGCAACTGTGCCATGCTCTGCGACAATAGGTAGCCAGCCATGTAATGGGAAAAGAGGCGTGCGTATCGCCAGTCCGTAAAATAAAAGGAAAAATATAATAGACTGAATAGCAGTATCGACAGGATGGCTGGAAAGGCTGATTAAATCAAAAGACCACTGGCCTGTGGCATCAGAAAAATTCCAGCCCAGCATTATTATGCCCATCAGCAGTAGCAGCAGACCCGTGGACATAAATTGTAAATAACGTGATAGTGCAAGATCTCTTTCAGGCGAGGTAGCCCATTTCCATAAAATGTAACCAAGAATAAATAGTTGAATTGCTGAGGCAAAAACAAACCAGAGCATATCCAGGGTTACGTATTGGCTGATCAGGCTGCCTGTAACAATGAAGAGCAGCGTAATAAAATGTTTTCTCTGTGCTATTGGAATGACATAGCAATAAAGCACGGTCATTAAATTAATAATCGCCGTTAAAAGAATAAATAGAACACTTATGCCGTCTATAGCCGCATGATATTGAAAAGGTTGAAATATAGTAAACTGTTCAGCAAATTGCATTGCTGTATTATGTGCGTCATAGAGTAGATAGAGTTTAATGGCAAGTGACAGTTCTATAATCGCTGCCAGCATAGTCAGGCCAAAAAGCTTTCTGTTATCACTCAGCATAAACAGAAGTATCGCAACAGCAATGGGAAACAGTTGCAAGCTGGCGAGTACAGGAAAGCTACTTTGTGATGTCCAGTGTAATTCGGTTATGTTCATATCAAAGTATCACAACAAAAGTAGTGATGATTAAAATAAGTAAGTAACGTGGCTGGCTTAGTAATTGATCTATTTGTAATACATAGCCACCCAGGTGATGAATTAATTTAATAAAGCGTCCTTCGCCGCCCTGCAAAACCAGATGGTCTTCAAACCAGCCAAGAATAGATGCCAGCCATTCCATTGTTTTGCCAGCCATGCCATGCCCTTTGCCTATATCGCTTGAAGTTTCATTTTCATCGAGTGAAGTAATAGTTGTTGCCTGTGCCGGCAGGCCAACTATTCTGTTAACAACTTTTTCATCGAAGTTACGCGCGTCTCGAGAGAGTTCTTCTATAGGCTTAACCAGTAACCAGTCAGCGATATGATCAAGCCAGAAGCGTTGTATGCTTGCTGTATATAACCGGGTGAAATTTTTAAATAATGGATGAACTTTTCGCGTTGGCCGGCTCATCATGTGCATATGTGCAGGCGCATTAAGAAATTGATAAGCACGCCATATTGCATGGAGTATCAGATACCATGATGCAAGTTCAAATAGTCCTAAGCCACAGATAAATAGCATCAAACCAACATGGGTAGTAACTGAAAATATTAGCGTGCTCTTTACATCTGTTTGAACAAGACTGGTAAAGAATCCATACAGTGTGGTTAATAATCCGATCAATACCAGAAGAGGCAGCAGAGCTGTGTCTATAACAAAAAGAGGCTCGATGCGTATCACCAGATAAATACCGGCATGAACCATAAGTGAGCCATAAAAGATTGCACTTGAAGGCGTTGGGCCTTCAAGTGCCCGTGCAATCCATGGAGAAAAAGGAAATAGTGCAGATTTGGCTAGAGCTGCAATAAGAAAACTACCAGCAATCAGACCAATCTGTAAACTGCTGAGACCGGCATTATGATTTAAAATGTCGTTCCACTCGATACTGCCTAGCCAGATAAATGACAGTGCAAATGCGATAATGAAAAAAGCATCGCCAATTCTGTTAGTAATAAATGCACGATTGGCATTTCGGGTAGCAGTATCACGATCAAAAGAATGGCCAATTAAAAGAAAAGAGCTGACACCTGCAAGCTCCCATCCGATAAATGTAAATACGGCGTTACCCGCCATAACAATAAGCAGCATGGCGCCAGAAAATAAATTTAAAATCATGAAGAAGCGTTGGAAGCCAGCTTCACGATGCATATAATTAACAGAAAATTTGATGGTTAATAAGGAGATGGTTGAAATCAGCGTAGCCATGGCCAGCGCAAAATTATCCAGTGTAAAACTGATGTAGATAGTGTAATCACCACTGATAAGCCAGGGAGATAGTTTAAGTTGTCCCGGTGCGCTATAAAGGAAAGCATAAGCATCAATTATAAGAATTAGAATTAAAGACAGGCTTGCAGCTGTTAGAGATGTTTTTGCTGTCTGCGCTTCGCCTGATTCGCCTCGATTGAAATTAAATATGTAGCCCAGTGCTATCCAGCTAGTCGCCAATATGGGCAGTAGGGGAATTAACCATACGTTATAAATAACGCTATACATTAGCTGCCTCCTGTTTAATCAGAACAGGTGGTAATGGCTGGTGCTGGCCGTCATAACATTCAGTCGAGCTATTAACCTGGGGCAGTTGTGATCTCTGGCCATCCCAGGGAATGAATCCCTTTTCAGGAATAAATACCGAAATGGCTTCGCTCTCGGGATCTTTAGCACTAAGCAGTAACCATCCATTGCCAACAAGTTCCTGTAAGGCTGGCTGGCGGGAATAAATTTTGCTTAAGGTTTCGGTTTTAGCTTCCACTACAACCTGAAGTCGCATGGCCTCATGTATTTCAATCATCTGCTTGGGCAGTCCTGTGCGCAGATCACTGCTGGTGCCATCCATAACAGCAAACAGGCCGGTGACATTATGTGTGATTTTAGAGCCACTACCATATTGTTCATTATTGACAGTAGAAAAATAATACTCAAGATTAATACCTGCGCCTACCGGGCCAGCAGCTAATAGAATGTTTTCTACAATATGTCCTTCATCGTCATCCTTTGTTGGGTCGTAGGAAATAAGAAACACTCTACGATCAAAAAAGGCGCCCTGTGACATTGAACGGCGGCCAATAAAAGCAGCGGCATTAGTCGCATGACCCAGTTCCGGTCGAGCCTGGCTGAAATCATAAGCACGACCAACGATGTGATGTAGTGCTTTTTTTAATGACGGTCGTTTAGGGGCAGACGCAAGACGGCGACAGCGTTCATGAGCAGAATATTGTGTGGCGAGACTTAGATTAGCATTCAACTTTTTAAATGCAGTTTGTAAAGATTCTGGAATGGCGCCGCTATCGTACCAGTTAATGGTTTCATCACAGGTATTGTGTTCTGCTCCCAGGAACCATGTATCGTCAGGTATTGTAATATTTCGTTGTTTTAGAAGGTTACGTATTTCAGGTCGATTTGCAATGGCTGCAAAAACGCGTGCATTAGGCCCGCCATGACGACCACTGCAGGCGCCACAGTCATAAGCTGCAAGGTGAGGATTATTCTGACTGCTTGAACCATGACCCATCATGATAACAAAGTTGGAAAATTGACTGGTAAGGCCAATGGTGCGAAGAAAGTTTTCTACACGATCTGCCTGCTCGTTATCGGTAAAGCCCTGCTGTGGATTTTCTACCGAGGCTTGTTGCGTAGTATCTTTAGCGTTAATTGATACATGTGTTTTCACGGCTAGATCGAAAATATTCCTCAAGTTTTCGAGCATTCTTCCCATCTTAAGATAGGAAAATGTTTTTCCTGTTAGTGCCAGTAATGTCAGAGGAGCTGTAATTGTAATTAATAAAGGGGATAAGATACTACGCCGTGTTTCCTGATGAATCAGGTCATTCAACCAGAGACGTAATTTCTGTCTTGACTGATGTTTTTTATATTGTTGAAGTTGATCGATGTCAGGGGTTTCATTTAACTGATGAGCCGGCGTGACAACAACTGGGCAGAGAGGTGTAACATCTTTATCGTCTAGCCCCTTCCAGTTAATGGCGACGCCAAAAAAACCGGCCGCACCCAGAGTTTCAATATTGGGATTGATTTCTTCGAGATGACGTCGAATGCTTTCTTCTCGATCATCCATGCAAAAAACAATTTGTGATTCAGGGCGTTGATTGCGTTGTTGCCAGCGCCCACGATTCTGATTATTAACCAGGGCATTAAATAATTGCTCGCGGTAGTGATGTTCGTAAGCCTGTAACCAGATGAATCCCCGCGTTTCATCATCCAGCAGGTTAATGCAGGAAAAAATATCTTCAAGCTGTTCATTGTTAAGTTCATTGATTTCAAATGCACATAGACCAAGATGTTGAGCAAGTCTGAATAATTGCCAGCCATGTTGAAAAACATTACGTCCTTTGCTTTTTCCTGACATGTGGCTTTGTTGCCATGTGATTAGCATGTCTGAAATCTGTTTCCAGTTCTGGTAGTCAGAATGTACAGTTAAAGAAGACTGTAGTTGACGCTGAGATAGTGTGGCCAGGTATTCTGGCATACGTTCATTGAATAATGTATAGCGAACAAAAAATTCAGAACGACGGCGTCGGAAGTACCAGCGTAAGACATCAACATTGGCGGCCAGCTGCCAGTGTTGACGACATAGTCGTTGAGCAAAGAATCTTTCCAGCACAAGACGTACGGCCAGGTAATCCAGCATATTCACCGGGAATGTGCTTTTGTCATATCCCGGATTTTTCTGACGCCACAGGAACATGCCCGACCAGCCAGGTAATTCAAGAGCTAGTTGTTCAAGATAATTAACCCAGTGACTTTCAGGAATACCCAGTTGTGTGAGTTGTAGAATAATAGTATCGACAGGGTCAGTGGGTAAATGCTGTATTTCATCCTGCCATTCGGGTAGTTGATCAAAAACCCATGATAGATCTTTACCAGCACTTTGTTTCCAGGCTGTATAAAAGCCTTTTTCACGATCAATGTTATGCCAGGCTGACATGCCCTGATCCAGATAACTGGCTATATGGCTTTGTAAGTTGCTGCGAATGTCATCTAGAATATCCACGCCGGTTAGAGATAATAGAAAGCCACGTAAGGTTGTATCGTGACCGATTTTACGCAATAGCTGACCAAGAATATTTTTTGCTTCTTTGTGAACCTGTTTATGCTGTAATGAATGATGGCTGGCTTTTTCCTGGCCATCGTCAGAAATATTTTTCAGAATCGCTTCGGCACGCTCTGGATCCAGATCAACCAGGTCTTCAGGATGTAGAATAAAATGTTGAAGATTGAGCTTTTTCAGGCAGGCACGCCATAAATTATTAATGGCTTCACATTGCGTCTTATCGCCATGCGTAAAGGCTGATTTTAAAAAATTTTCACGAGCATTTTCGCTAATATCAGGTTGAAAACTGTGTAGGGCATCCAGTTCATCTATTTGCCAGCTGAGCTGGCAGCCAGTGATAGAGTTTAATGGATGTAAAAGGCAGGCTAAATAAATATCAATATTATTTATTTTGCGTTGATTTATTTCGGCAATTAATTTTTGTGCCTCTAGACTTTCATTGTCATTTAATGCCTGTGTGAGATCTTCAATCGTAATACGTTCATTAGCAAAGTATTCGCGATATTTTTTTTCTGACTCGTAACCATAGCTGCCGTTGATTTCTCGTGCAGATTTCAATGCTTCAGGAAAAGTTAAATGCTGGAAGCCATGTAGAGTGTTGTGGTGAACAAAATCTTTAATAGGAGCCTGAGCCGGCAATATATGTTCAAGATGATCGATGGCATGTTCAAGTTGCTGGCGAAATTCCTCATGTGATTGTGTGTTTGGTGTAATGGCCATGATAATTTTGACTTAAAACCTCACGGCAAATACATTGCTAAGTTCATTGAGCGAGGCAGACATAATGTTGAGTATCGGTGCAGGGAAAAAACCAATAAACAGGAAGCCAGCGGTTAATACAGAAGCGGCAAGCATTTCTGTTTTACGCAGATCCGTGATTTGCTGAATTTGACATTGTACAGGGCCAGTAAACAGGCGGCCGATAGTGCGTATTGCATAGGCAGCACTGATTAAAACACCCAGACTGAGAATAACCACAATCCAGCCCCAGCGTTCGTAGCCACCTATCAGTGCATGAAACTCAGCCACAAAGCCTGCCGTCCCCGGCATACCGACAGCGGCAATGAATGCCATAGTGGTAAAAAAAGCGAAACGAGGATTGACTCTTACTAATGAGCAGTAATGATTAATATCACGGGTGTGGGTGCGCTCATAAAGCAGGCCAATAAGCAGGAAGGTGGCAGCCGCGACAAAGCCATGGGCGACCATTTGCAATACAGCGCCAGTCAGGCCAACGATATTCAATGTGGCTATACCTAAAAGCACGACACCCATATGGCTGACCGAAGAATAGGCAATCATTTTTTTAAGATCAGATTGTCGCCAGGCCAGCAGGCCTCCATAAATCAGACTGAACATCGCTAGAGTGGCAAGCAGGTTTTGTAAACTGATAATCGCTTCGGGCAAGGTTGTTGCGGCGCGGATAAGGCCATATGAACCCATTTTTAAAAGTACACCAGATAGCAGAATACTGATAGGGCTAGGTGCTTCAACATGTGCCAGAGGTAGCCAGCCATGTAGAGGGAAAATAGGCATCTTTACGCCAAAGCCAATCAGAAAGCCTAAAAAAAGTAACACCTGGGTGTTATGCGGCAGTTCTCTTGCCCTGGCCATCATATCGCTCATGGCAAATGAGTGTTCTGGTGTTGAGTCGAATAGTACCAGTATGCTGATAAGCATAAAGACAGAGCCACCCATGGTGTAAAGAACGAAATTAAGTGCAGCCGTATGGCGCTTTTCACCTCCCCAGTGATCGATCAGGAAGAATAAGGGTATTAAGGTGAGTTCCCAGAAAACATAAAATAATGACCAGTCCTGCGCCATGAAAACACCCAGCATGGCAGATTCAAGTAACAGGACTAACAGATAATAGCCCTTACGATGGTTTTTAATACTGGCTGATGCGAGGATAGAAATAAGACTCAGCAATGTTGCCATTAGTACCATGGGCAGAGAAATGCCATCAATACCCAGCGAATAGGATGTGCCCAGGCGAGTATTCCAGACGGTGGTTTCATAAAATTGCAATTGCGCTGTTGTCGTATCAAAAGAATAAAGCAGAGACCATGAATATAATAGCGCAGCAAAACTGGCTAATAATGCCAGCTTACGGATTATTTTGTCATGTTGTGCGGGTACGAGTGCAATGCTTACTGCACCCATGACTGGTAACAGTAATAAAATGGTCAGGTCATGCATTCAGTTAGAGCCCAAAAATTTCCTGGCATTAATTGTATTTTTATAAAATAACGCTTTATAAAAACTTAACATGAATGTACCTGAAAGTCATGGTGGCAACTACTGGAGTGTTAATTTAAGAGTTGTGGTATTGATTGTTTAGAACAGGTGAGCATTAATCCACAGGTGGGTCATGATACTGGCTGCATAGCCTAGTCCAATAACAGGTGCCCATTTTAAATGACCAAAAAAAGTATACTTGCCTCTGGCCTGCCCCATGAGTGCGACACCTGCGGCAGAGCCAATCGAGAGCAATGAGCCACCGACTCCCGCCGTTAGTGTAACCAGCAGCCATTGTCCCATAGACATATCTGGCATCATGGTTAACACGGCAAACATAACGGGTATGTTGTCGACTATCGCAGATAGTATGCCAACAGAAACATTGGCATTAGTTGCACCCCAGTCGAGATACATAATTTCTGAAGCCATTGAAAGAAATCCCATAAAGCCAAGACCGCCGACACAGAGAACAACGCCATAGAAAAATAGTAGTGTGTCCCACTCGGCGCGAGCAATTCTGGTAAATACATCAAAGGCAACGGGTGTGCCCATCTGTCCTTCATGCTCAGAGTCATCAATAATTTCATGATGAGCCTGAACGGAGGTTTTTTTCAGGTAATAACCAAAAAACTGCAGGTAACCTAATCCAGTCAGCATGCCAATCACCGGCGGCAGGTAAAGGAAGTTATGAAAGCTGACAGCGGTACTAATGGTCATCAGGAACAGGATGATGATGCGTTTTGAGCCGCGTTTCATGTGAATAAAATCACTTACACCGGCTGGATTTTCATTGGGTACCGCAAAGTGCATGATGGCTGCTGGTACCAGCCAGTTCACCAGAGAAGGTATAAACAGAGCAAAGAATGCCCAGAAATCAACAGGTCCAAGGCTGGTTTGAATGTCTTTCTGCCAGACCATCAAGGTGGTGATATCGCCAAAAGGGCTGAAGGCACCACCTGCGTTGGCGGCAACCACAATATTAATACAGCTGATCAGGATGAATTTGTTATTACGGCCACCGACGGCCATAACTACGGCGCACATCAGTAAAGCAGTGGTCAGGTTATCTGCCAGGGGTGAAATAAAAAATGCCAGTACACCAGTGATCCAGAATAATTGACGAAAACTAAAGCCTTTTCTGACTAACCAGGAGCGTAGAGCCTCAAAGACGTTACGTTCATCCATGGCATTAATATAGGTCATGGCGACTAGCAGGAATAACATCAGCTCGGCATACTCGAGCAGGTTGTGACGAACTGCCACTTCAGCCGCGTGTGGCATATCATTATTGGCATATATGATACCAATCATTGCCCAGATGATACCTGCCGCAATAATAACAGGCTTGGATTTTCTAAGATGGGTAAATTCTTCGGCCATGACCAGTGCGTAAGCAAAGACAAAAACACCAATGGCCAGATAGCCGACAGTATGGCCTGTTAAATTTAGAGTAGATTCGCTAGTAGCCGTTGCAAATGCACTGGTTGGCAGGCTGGTGGCTGCCAGAATAAATAGGAGCTTAGTGACGATAGAAAAATAATGATTCATGAGTTCATATTATTTTATTTAAATTAATACATGAGCATTATAGTCGGATTATATAATCCAACAAATGAGTCTTGGGAACTAAGGTATCTGATTATATTAGTTTAAACAACAAGCTTAGGTTTAAGGCACTTCAATTTAAGCGGTTAAAATAAAAATATGTTAGTATTTATCTCATTTCATGGACATGTTTTTCTTCATTTCGAGGCATAAATGGCAAAGAAAAAAAAATCAGTAAAGCTTAAATATAAAATCTTCCCTTTTCTTGAGTGGCTACCCATGCTCAAGGATAGTAATGTGTTACGTGCAGACATCATCGCAGGTTTAACCGTAGCTCTGGTGTTGATTCCACAGTCAATGGCCTATGCGCAATTAGCCGGATTGCCCGCTTATTTTGGATTGTATATAGCCTTTATGCCCGTCATGGTGGCAGCCTTATGGGGCTCATCAAAGCAGCTGGCGACGGGACCGGTGGCTGTTGTTTCTTTAATGAGTGCCACGGCACTGGCAACCATGGTAGGCGGTGTCGCACTGGATAATCCAGATCCCGAGATAGTCAGTCGCTATATTGCTTTAGCCATGTTATTGACCTTGATAGTGGGTCTATTTCAGTTTTGTTTAGGTTTTTTTAAGCTGGGCGTAATTGTTAACTTTCTTTCGCATCCTGTTATTGTCGGGTTTACCAATGCTGCGGCACTGGTTATCGGTCTTTCCCAGTTATCTAAAATCTTTGGTGTTAGCATGCCCGGTGCAGCTGGTGATCACTTTTTAACAGTTCGTATATGGGGTGTTTTACAGCAACTGGGTGATACCCACATGTTGACTTTTATAATGGGTATGGGGGCATTCGCTGTTATGTTCCTGATGAAAAAATATACGCCAAAAATTCCTGGTGTGCTTGTCGCAGTTGTTGCGACAACCATTATTAGTTACATGATTGGCTTTCAACAACGGGGTGGAGGAGTAGTAGGTGAAATACCTGAAGGTCTACCTGAATTTGCAGTTCCTGCATTTAATATGGCAGATTTCTGGGTTCTTCTGCCGAGTGCAATGATTATTTCTCTGGTTGGTTTTATGGAAGCGATTTCAATTGCCAAAGCTATGGCAGCAAAAACCAAAGATCGAATTGACCCGAACCAGGAATTAATAGGTCAGGGCATGGGTAATATTGTAGGAAGTTTCTTCCAGTCCTATCCATCCAGTGGTTCATTTTCACGATCGGCTGTTAATCTGAATGCCGGTGCAATTACCGGTTTTTCATCGGTAGTAACAGCCATGGTTGTTCTGGTTACTTTGTTATTCCTGACACCGCTTTTATATCATTTGCCAAAAGCTGTACTGGCTGCAGTTATTATGATGGCGGTATTTGGCTTAATTAATTTCGGTGCGGTAAAGCATGCATGGCGTGCAAATATTCATGATGGTATTGCTTCAATTGTAACTTTTGTATGTACACTGGGATTTGCGCCACATCTTGATAAAGGTATTTTAATCGGTGCCGGGCTGGCATTGGGTTTATATCTTTATCGTACTATGAAGCCTCGTGTTGCGATGCTTGGACGATACCCTGATGGTACCTTGCGTGATTTACAGGTTAATCCTGATTTACTACGCGATGAACAGGTGGTGGTACTGCGTTTTGATGGTTCATTGTATTTTGCAAATGTTTCATATTTTGAAGATATTATACTTGAAGCCGTGAGTGAAAATCAGAATGCAAAATATATTCTGGTGGTAGGCGATGGCATTAACCAGCTTGATGCATCTGGTGAGGAAGTGGTTCACCATCTGATTGAGCGTCTTCGTTCCAATGATATAACACTGGTATTTAGTGGTCTGAAGAAACAGATTCTGGATGTTATGCGTTGTACTTATCTATTTGAGCATCTTGGTCAGGAAAATTTCTTTGCTACAGAGGATATGGCTCTGGTCGATATTTACAGACGGCTTGGAAAAGAAGGTGAGGATGCCGTGTTATTGCCCAGTCCGGCTTAATAGTTTAATGATGTTTAGATATTAACCTGCAAATAGTGTAATTAGATTATATTGTCTTTGCTTTTAAACTGAGTTGTTGATGATATAAATAATTGCCTATTATGCAGGGGATTATTTTTTTATTAAATGCGTTTAAATAATAAATCCCAGACACCGTGCCCCAGGCGGTGGCCGCGTTTTTCAAATTTTGTAACTGGACGATCATTCGGTCTTGGTACATAGGCGTTTTCAGTTGACGTGTTCTTAAAATTTGAATTTTTCATTAACACTTCAAGCATATGTTCTGCGTAATCCTGCCAGTCTGTTGCCATGTGTAAAAAACCATCTGTTTTTATTTTTTTTGCTAGAAGGTTAATGAATTTTTCCTGAACGATACGGCGTTTATTGTGTTTTTTCTTATGCCAGGGATCAGGAAAAAATAACTGTACACGATCGAGGCTGTTGTCAGCTATCTGGTGTTCAATAACATCTACGGCATCGTGACAGATAATTTTCAGATTTTTCAAGTTGTGTGTTTCAATTAATTGCAATAAATGACCTACACCGGGGCGATGCACTTCAATACCAATATAGTTTCTATCAGGATAATTTTGTGCCATTTGAAAAAGCGAATCGCCATTGCCGAAACCAATTTCCAGTACGACAGGAGCAGGCCTGTCAAAAAGCTGAGTAAAATCGAGTATATCGGTTGAGTAATCAATGCCAAATTCTGGCCAGAGAACGTCAAGTGCTCGTTGCTGTCCGGCTGTAAGACGGCCCTCGCGTTTTACAAAACTACGAATCGTGCGAAAATGTTTTGATTCCATTGATTAAATTCATGTTTGCCATAGTGTGTCGAGAAAATAATTATTAAAAATAAATTTTCTGTGTGATCACTATGTATCAGGCTGTTTAGAAAAAAGTACCATCAATAGGTGAAGATGCAGAAGCGTAACGTTTTCTTGGCATACGGCCCGCTAAAAAGGCTTCACGACCAGCCTGTACTGCTTTTTTCATCGCAGAGGCCATGAGTACTGGATTTTGTGCAGCTGCGATAGCCGTATTCATTAATATACCATCACATCCCAGTTCCATCGCTATGGCTGCATCAGAAGCTGTACCAACACCTGCATCAACAAGAACAGGTACAGAGGCATTCTCAACAATGGTTAGAATGTTATATGGATTTCGTATGCCCAGGCCGGAACCAATAGGTGCTGCCAGTGGCATGACGGCAACACAGCCAATATCTTCGAGACGTTTTGCGATAATAGGGTCATCATTGGTGTAGACCATAATTTTGAAGCCATCTTTAACCAGCGTTTTAGCCGCTTCAAGGGTGGCCGTAACATCTGGAAACAGCGTCTTTTCATCACCCAGTACTTCAAGTTTTACAAGGTCATGGCCATCGAGTAATTCACGTGCCAGACGACAGGTGCGCACTGCATCTTCAGCGGTATAGCAGCCCGCCGTGTTAGGGAGTAGAGTGTATTTATCAACAGGTAGTACATCCAGCAAATTAGGTTCGTCAGGATTCTGGCCAATATTTGTTCTACGAATGGCGACAGTGACAATTTCTGCGCCACTGGCTTCGGTAGCTGCGCGTGTTTCTTCCAGGTCACTGTATTTTCCACTGCCTGTTAACAGGCGTGATTGATAGGTTTTACCGGCTATGATGAGTGGGTCGTTGTTCATGATATTTTTCTAAATATAAAATTATAGTGTTGTGTTGATTTAAGTTCTGTATTGTATTTACAAGTACCCGTCCATGGTGCTGGGAATTCAGCCTGGCATCCATGCCGGTCGTTTAAAGTGCTGCGATTGTCCACTGGACAATCAGTCACTTCTCAGCCTCCGCCGATGGCATGAACGATTTCAATATGGTCGCCATCTTTAATTTCGTACGTAGTATGCTCACTTTTAGGGATGATTTCCTTATTGATTTCTACTGCAATACGCTTGCCTTCAATATTTAGCTGTTCAATTAGCTGATTGAGGTTAGTACCATCATTCAGTTGTTTAATTTCCCCGTTCAGAGTGATATTCATACTTATATTAAGGTTAAAGTCGAGATTAAAAAACGCTATTGTACATGATTTAACTGATGGCGGCTTTCAGCAGAGGTAGTGACAAGTGATTTTTTGATGAATATGAGTTGCTGGCTGGCGATTTTGGGAATTTGTAACTAAAATCTGATTAGCAATCGGGGATTACAGATTTAAATTTATAAATTTCCATGAAAATGGAGTTAAAACACAATTATTTGGGGGCTTTTTAATGGCTGTGCTTAGGTTTTCAGCATCTATTCTTTTAATTATGGTTTTTTTTAGTTTGAGTCTATCTGCTCAGGCTGCAAATCCATTCAAAAAATCTATTGATTATGATTTTTCAGATAATACAGCCTGGACATTAAAAAGAGATACCGCTGTAACAAGAGGTGAAATCAAAGAGGGTTCAGACTCATTATTTTTTCATCTGAGCATTAATAACCAGCAGCTAAAGCTACGATTTAGTAAGAATGATCCTGCTGGTCAGGTGATTAATTCGCGTAGTGTGAGTAGCCTGGTCATAGAAGATGTACGGGTTAATGGAACAAGGCTCCCGCTATTTCAGTGGTGTCTGAATAATCAGCAAGCTGAGTCAAGCGCATTTAAACAGGGAACGCCCGTTAGTAAAAATGCATGTATTAATGAAGACGGTGATTTTATTATTAAGCTGGATAATAAGAGCAGGCAGTTGTTAAAAAGTGCTCAAACTCTTGAATTCGTTACTGAGCCATATAGACGAACTGAAAATTTGAAGTTTGCTATGGCGGGATATGTGGCAATTATGAAAAAACTGGAAAAACCGGCCCCGGTAAAACAGGTAAAAGTAATACCCAAGCCTGTGGTGAAACCAGTTGTAGCCGCTAAAAAAGTAGTTAAAACCTGTTATGCCAAGCCTCCTGTAGGGTATAAGTCAATAAAATCAATTGCTTACCCGTGCCAAGATGCGGCAAAGAAAACTGAAGCTGAAGCTAAAATTAATCAGCAGGTTGCTGCAGAGAAGAAAAAAGCAGATTTACTGGCGGCTGAAGCTAAGAAAAAACAGGAGCCTAAAGTTGATACGGCAGCTGAAGCCAAAGCCGAAGAGGAATGGCAAAAAAGACAGACCGCTATCTGGATTAAACGCTGTGAAAAGCACTGGATGAAGAGCGTAAGTCCATGTTACTGTAAACCCTATATAGCGCATGCCCCGAAGGGTGTTCAGGACACATGTCCTGCTAATTAGAAATTCATATCGTCATGTTATTTTGATAAAACGGCGGTAATCCCGCCGTTTTTATATCCGGGAGTTATACGGGTCGTTCATTGTTCAGTTATTTTCAAACAGTAGTGTCCTTTTAAAAAATTTATGAGTGATTGCATCATTGTGGGTGGCGGCATCATTGGTATGCTGACGGCCAGAGAACTTAATGCCGCAGGTGCAGACGTTTTACTGCTTGAGCGTGGTCAACTGGGTGGTGAGTCAAGTTGGGCAGGTGGTGGCATTCTTTCACCCCTTTATCCCTGGCGATATGATGATTCAGTTAATGCACTGGCAAAATATAGTCAGCGAGTTTATCCATTGATAGCACAACAGTTGCTGGCTGAAAGCGGCGTTGATCCCGAATATAACCCGTGTGGCTTAATGGTACTGGATCAGGATGAAACGGGTCAGGCCAGGCAATGGGCTGATCGATGGGATATGTCACTTGATGTGCTGAGTTCACAACAGGCTATAAACCAGTGTGAGCCTGCGCTTAATTCTGAAATCAATCAAGCCTTATGGCTGCCAGATATCGCACAAATGAGAAACCCACGGCTGGTTAAAGCATTAGCTGGGAGTCTTGCTGAGAAAGAAATCAAAGTGATTGAGCACTGTAAAGTCGAGCAGTTGATAGAAAAACAGGGCTTGATTCAGGGTGTGGAAACAGCTGATAAAGTCTATAAAGCTGACAGAGTCATTGTTGCTGGAGGTGCCTGGTCAGGGAAGATGATAAGTAAAAATGTTCAGCAACCGGATATCGAGCCGGTAAAAGGTCAGATGATTCTGTTTAAGGCCAGGCAAAATTTGCTAAAAACCATGGTGCTTTCAGGTGGCCGTTATTTAATTCCAAGACGTGATGGCCGGATTCTGACAGGTAGTACCCTGGAGCATACGGATTTTGAAAAAAATATCACAGAAGACGCAATGTTAAGCCTGAAACAGTCAGCCATTGATCTGGTGCCCGAGCTGGCAAATTTTGAAATCGAGCATCACTGGGCAGGCTTGAGGCCAGGTACTCCTCAGGGTATACCTTATATATGTGAGCATCCTGCTATAAAAGGTCTATATATAAACAGTGGACATTACAGGAACGGGGTAATATTAGGTGCTGCAAGTGCAAAATTAATGGCTGATCTGGTGACAGGCAAAGAAGCTGAGCTGGATATGAAGCCTTATCAGTTTGAGCAACAGCATTAAAAATCTGACAGCAGCATCCATTCATCGTTAATTTACTACCGTTAATTTTAAATTGGGTTTGAGTTGAAAAATATCAGCTACAGACTCATTGCCGTTTGTCTGGACGAATAATCGTTCTATCTAACAGCAGATGACATTTTAAGTATTGAGAGCTTTAATTGGATTATGAAAAAGATACGCGGATTTACAATATTTGAATTAATGGTGACTGTGGCCATAGGTGCTGTACTGGTAGCTGTTGGTATTCCCAGTTTTAAACCCATGATTCAGAAAAGCAGAATAACTACGGCGACTAATGAACTGGTATCGGCATTACACGTTGCGCGCAATGAGGCAATTAAATCTCGCACAGTGACATGTGTATGTTCCAGTACAGTAGATACGGCAAAACTGGCCTGTGATAGTTTGAATAACTGGGAATCTGGCTGGATTGTCTTTACTGAATCAGGCGCAGTTTGTGATTATACAGATGGTGTTGACAGATTAATTAAAACTCAGAAGGGAAGTGAATTTGGTAATGAAATTACTATAAGAAATAAGGATATTTCAATTACTGCAGTTAATTATGTCAGATTTAATTCCAGGGGTGCACCGCAAAGATCAAATGGCGCAATACAACAGGGTGTGTTCAGTATTTGTGACGATAGAGGTCTGGAAGCAACCGGATTAAATAATGAATCAGTAGCAAGAGCAGTGCAACTCAGTGCAGCAGGAAGTGTTCGTTCAAGTAAAAAAATTCCGGTCATACAGAGTTGTCCTTAGTTCGCTAACAGAGTAGGCAGCATGAAACAAAATTTGAAAAAGATTAACAGACCATATCAGAAGCAGCAGGGGTTTACCCTGATTGAGGCTTTGCTGGCACTATTTATTTTAAGTATCGGTTTGTTAGGTATTGCAGGCATGCATGTAGAAGGTATGAAATCATCAAATATTGCCATGCAAAGAATGGTGGTCACTATCAAGACACAGGATTTGCTGGATCGAATCAGAGCCAATGCAACTAATGAGTCAGTTGCATTAAATAACTACAAGCTTGTAGTGGCGTCTAATCAGGCATGTAATTCAGGAATTGACTGTTCAGCTACTAATATGATGTCGCATGATCTGTTTTTATGGCAGTCTGATTTGAATAATTATCTACCAGGCAATCCAGTATATAACTTTACTATGACAGATGTTATTGACCCTGTTAGTAAAGTCGTTGTAAGTCAGTTAGTGACGGTCAATATCAACTGGACAGACAGGGGTAATGCCCAGTCATATTCTGTAACTACCCAGATATGAGATTTGGAAATTCAGTATGAAATCATTAAATAACAATAAGATCTGCCAAAAAGGTTTTACCCTGATTGAATTAATGCTCAGTCTGTTAATTGGTCTGTTTCTTATTGCCGGTGTTTTTACGGTTTACATTAATAGCAGTAAAAGTCAGCGTTCTGTAGAGGTAGAAGTTAAAATGCTGGATGATGCCCGATTTGCACTGGATGTCATCGGTTATGATTTACGTCATGCGGGTATGTGGGGGCAGTTCAAAGAGTCGGCTAAAGCAGAAGGCTCAAATATACTTGTAGCAGGTGAGTGTCGAGCTAGCTGGGCTGTGGATGCCAGTAGTCCTGTGTTTGGATTCAATGACCCACTACCGAATCCATATTCAGGTGTCTGTTTAAATGATTTTTATGCGGGTGATCTTTTTGAAACTAGATATGTAATGAGCTCAGCCGTTACCGCAATCGACCCCAGTATTTTGTATCTTTATGCTAATTACAGCAAAGGAACATTTATGTTAGGCGGTGGTCCAGTTGTAAATGAGGGAGGTAATGGCAATTATCCGGTTGTCGCCCATGCCTATTATCTTAAAAGCTGGACCGATGAAAAGGGTGATGGCATTCCGTCCTTACACCAGATTACACTACAGCCCGGCCCCAGTGTTACGGATATCATGCTGTTATCCGGTGTCGAAGATTTACAAATCCAGTTTGGTATAGATACAACGAATGATGGTGCCGTTAACAGGTATGTTAATCCATCGGCCGGTATTAACTGGAAGAAAGTGATATCAGCTCAGGTCTGGTTAGTCATGCGCTCGGCTAATAAATATCCAAACATTGATACCAGTGTTTCATTTAATCAACAACCATTTTCATCTACGGGTGGCACTGTCGCTTATGGTAATGATGGTTATAGAAGAGTCATGGTAAATACTGTGGTCCAGTTACGTAATAGTGAATAGTCGCGGGTTTAATAGCTATGAAGAATATAAATAAACAAGAAGGTGCGGCATTAGTCATTGGTTTGCTGATGCTACTGGTAATGACCTTGCTGGGTGTTAGTAGTATGAGTACGACAACAACATCATTAAAAATGTCGGTGAATACACAGATTCAGAATTCTGCATTTCAGGTAGCTGCAACGGTGCTTAATCAGTCACTGGTTGAACACACTGATCCAACTAAAAGAACAAGCTGGAGTGAGTATTCAGGGCTGGAGCTGCCCGTTC
>JAPHQX010000098.1 GCA_026196035.1 Gammaproteobacteria bacterium | reverse complement strand
TTGTGATGAATACAAAAGAAGAAATTGAACAGGCTATCCACGATTATCGAAGTGGTACGTTGGTGAGTAATAAGGCGGCATTCCATTCAGATGTCTAGTTATTATCCAATAACTGATGAATCTGTTCGATAATGAAGTCAGCGTGATTGTAATCTATTTCAATCATTGTTCTGATGTCATTTTTCTCCAGGACAATGCTTGGAAAACTGTAAACCTTGAGTTTTCGTCTAAGCTCGAATTCAGCCAGTAATTTTTTATGTGTTTCAGCTGAATTCAAATCAGATTCGAATTGTTTTTTGTCAAGACCCAGTTCGCCTGCAAGCTGGATGAGCCGTTTTTCATCAGATGGATTTTGAGCATTAAGATAATAAGCCTGTTGAATCGCCAGGAGCATTTTTAGGCCAGCAGATGTCGTTTGATTATTGGCCGCAAGAATGGCACGACAGGCAGGGTAAGTAGATCGCCTGGGTTTACACTGGGTCCAGAAATCATAGTTGAATCGGGTGCCCGGTATTTCTTTCTGAATACGTTGCCAGGTTTCACGGATATTTTTCTGCATTTCTTCAGGCATTGGCTCATCAGTATCCGTAGCCAGGCCGCCTAAAACATATTTGATCTGAATGTTTTTGAGTTGATCAATTACTTTTAACCAGACAGGTCTGAATCCCCAGCACCAGCTGCACATAGGGTCATGCACGTAATACAGAGTGGAATTTTTGATAATATCACCCATACTATAAATTGAATTTATGATTTTAGCATGTTAAATAAAATGACTTCATTATTGTTAACATAATCTATTCGTCTTTATAACTGGAAAACTTACTTATATGGCAGATATTTTCGTAGGGAAACAGCCAATCTATAACCAGAACCTGGGCGTTTATGGTTATGAGCTTTTATTTAGATCAGGTCATCAAAATGCAGCCAGTTTCGATATAGCGTCAGCAGACAGTGCTACTTCAACCACAATTATCAACAGTTTTATGGATATGGGCCTGGATAAACTGGTGGGCAATCGAAAGGCATTTCTTAATCTAACGGAATACTTTCTTACAGATGATAATGCAATGCCTCTAATGCCTGAGAATGTAGTTCTTGAGGTTCTCGAGGATATTGAGGTTAATAAAAGTCTTGTTCGTGGGCTGGTAGGTCTAAAAAAACGTGGCTTTACTATTGCCCTGGATGACTATATCTATAATCCTGCTCATAAGCCCATGTTGCCTCTGGCCAGTATTATCAAAATCGATATTATGCAACTGGATGAAAAGGAGCTTATAAAACATGTTAAACAGCTGAGTAAATATAAGGCAAGTTTACTGGCTGAGAAAATTGAAACTCTGGATGAATTTGAATTTTGTCAGGATCTGGGTTTTGAATTCTTTCAGGGTTACTTTCTAAGTAAGCCACGGATAGTTAAAGGTGAAAGCCTGCCGACTAATAAACTATCATTACTTAATTTACTGGCCATTTTACAGAACCCCGATTCAGATACTGAAGAGCTCGAGGAGGCCATTAGTTTTGATGTCGCCATTAGCTATAAAATTCTTAAATTGATTAATTCAGCATTCTTTAATACTCAGAGTAAAATTGAGTCCATCAGGCAGGCCATCGTCATGCTGGGGCGTAACCAGTTACGTAGCTGGGCTTCAATGCTGGCATTATCAAACCTTGAGGACAGGCCCTCTGAAATGATGCATCTTGCCATGACGCGTGCCAAGATGTGTGAGTTGCTGGCAGAAAAAGCTCATCAGGCATCACAGGAGTCCTATTTTACTGTGGGTCTTTTCTCTGCGCTTGATATTCTGATGGAGCGGGAATTAGTAGAAGTTATTAAGCCTTTGCCGTTGAGCGAAGATGTTGTTGCAGCCTTGTTACATAAGAAAGGGGTTATAGGCGAGGCATTAAAATGTGTTCTGGCTTATGAAGTTTCAGATTTTGAAAATGCTCAATTTCAGAATCTGTCTGCCAATGATTTATTTGTGGCTAATGTCGAAGCTGTTTCATGGTCGAATATGGTTGTGGATACGTTATAAAAATATCAGCTGCAATTAATTTTCATTTATAGAAAATCAATAAATTTTGATTGATGTCATTGTCATTAATCCTTCAGGAGTGTGTAGTATTTATATACAAAGCCCAACTGGAAATTGGAGGTAAAAAATGACCAGGCATATTCAAAAGACCTCTGACAAAGATACTGATCTCTGGGGTATGTCACCATTTGAACGATTCGAAAAGCAGTTTGAGAAAATGTTGCCAAAATTATTGCAACGACCTTTTGACTGGCACTGGCCAGGAATACCCGTTATCACACCTAAAATGGATGTTATTGATGATGATAAAGAAATTATTGTCAGGGCAGAAATACCCGGGGTTAATAAAGATGACCTGGATGTGACTATAACCGATCATTCGGTTTGTCTAAAGGCAAAAACGCACAGGGAAGAGAAGGAAGAGAAAAAGAACTATTTTCGTCAGGAAATAAGCCATGGTGAGATTTATCGATCCATGCTTTTACCCTGTCAGGTGGATGAAACTAAAGCCTCAGCATCATTTAGAGATGGGGTGTTTGAGCTAACAGTACCAAAGCTGGAAAATGCCCATCAGCAGAAGATCGAAATTCACTGATTATTATCCTTTGAATAATTGATAAGGACAGGATTATATCATTCTGTCTTTATTTTTTTACCAGGGCTTCATTATCAAAATTAATTCCCTGCCAGCCATATTTGATAAATGATCGTATATTGGCATGGTTATCACCATTCGGGTCATTTAATACTTCGTCACGATAATACTGTCCAAAACAGGCGAGTGTTTCTGCTGCTGTTAAACCGGCTATTTTTCCAAAGGCGAAGATTTTACATGAACCTTCATTTGTACCCGCCTGGTTGATGACCCGGTCAGGATCAATTCCATTGGTGAATGTCACCGGTGTGTAGTCATAATGTTCCATTATGTATTCTATGGCATCTGTAAAATTGATATTATCAGGGCTGATTCTGAGGTTCTGTAGGAAATTTTCTGTTGTCATAGGAGATATCTATTATCAAAATGGATTATTATGTACTGACAGGTGATTATAACCATTCATTAGAACTATTGCGCCACTATATCGGGCGATGAGAAGAGTAATATCATGACATTGAACAGTATTTATAATTTATTGCATGTATTGGCTGCCGTATTGTGGGTTGGTGGAATGATATTTGCTCATACCTTTTTAAGGCCCGTTGCTGTTGATCAACTGGAGCCACCACACAGGCTGAAATTATGGAAAGGTGTGTTTGATCGCTTTTTTCCTTTTGTCTGGTTATCGGTAATTCTGTTGCCCCTTACAGGGTTTTTAATGGTTGATTCAATATGGCAGGGTATGGCAACAGCACCAATGTATATCCATTTAATGAGTGGTCTGGGTATACTCATGATGATTATTTTTGCATATGTATTTTTCTTACCTTATAAAAAACTGTCTCTGGCAGTGGCTGAAAGTAACTGGCCAGTGGCAGCAGAAGGACTGGCAAAAATTCGATTTATGGTCGGTGTGAATATTATTCTGGGATTATCGGTTGTGATTATTGCCAGTGCCGGGCGTTATATGTAAGGCTTTTTATTTGATTGCAGCCATCTGTATTTTGGTCCAGTTGACAGCTTCAAGATACGAATCGGTGAAAATATCTGATTCTATACCGGTTTTTATGAGTTCATCCCAGTTAAAGGCCTCGTATTGTAATACCTGCTCAAGAATGGCTCCATGATCACCAGAATGATCCAGTAGAGCCATCTTGATGGGTGAACTGAGAATGATGGTATCAAGCAAATCAATCATTTCCATATCCATCAGCGCATCCAGAACCGAGAACAGTCCAACGATAAACATCTGGGCTTTGATATCAGGTTTATTTTTTTCAGCGAGTAATTCACACATTTTGCCGCGTATCATCGCGATAGTGATCAATTCATCAGGCTTGCTGTCAACTGATCGAGTCATAAGAATCATCGATACCCAGTTTCTGGTATTGACCAGTCCAAGTAGCGTTATGGCGTCTTTTATAGAATCAATTTCTCTACGCAATGAGAATGCCGCACTATTAATATAGCGAAGAAATTTGTATGACAGGGCGATATCCTGAGCCAGTATTGACTCAAGCTCATTAAAATCAATATCAGGGTTTTGTAGCTTGTTTAGTAAATTTAGTGCGACAGCTTTGTTTGTCGGAATATGTTTTTGCGTGACCAACTGTGGGCGACAGAAGAAAAATCCCTGGAAGTACTCAAAGTTAATTTCTTTACACAAGATATACATTTCCTGTGTTTCTACTTTTTCAGCAATGATGGTGACATCAAATTTTGAAACAGTATTGAGTTGTTGCCGAATGGTTGCTTCATCTTTACCAAGAACATCGATTTTTACATAATCTGCAAGATTCAGAAAAGGGATAAACTTATCATCATATTCAAAGTCATCAAGGGCAATCCTGTATCCCTGGGACTTTAATCTCTTAATACCTTCTATGGTTTCAGTTGTGGGTTCAATATCTTCGAGTATTTCCAGTACCGTTTGCTCCCTGAACATGGGTGTTAGCGATTCGATAACCAGAAAGTCATTTGGCAGGTTGATAAAGGCCAGTGCGCTACCAATTAGACTATCTATGCCAATATGCATAAAGCTATTGATAATGGTCTCACAGGACGCCTGATTAGCATCTTCAAAAATAGCTTTATCAACATTGCCATTTCTGTAAAGTAATTCATAGCCCATAACAGTCTGATTAAGATCATATATAGGTTGACGAGCAATGAACAGGTTTTCCATAATGTGATGAATTTGATAATTTCTATGAGTTTAGATTAACTTTATAGTTAATTATGGAGTGTTTTAAATGCTAAATAAACGGTTTTATTAATGTTTTCGGATGAGTTTATTATATTGTTATTAATAAGTCTGATAGTCATCTACTGGTATGATGCTATGCGCGCTAAAGAAGTTGCCAGATTAGCCAGTCTGCAGGCCTGTAACCATTCAGATGTGAGTTTCCTGGATGATACTGTGTCACTGAAAAAAATACGCCTGAGAAGAAATGTATATGGTCATTTAAGTATTTACCGGGAATATCAGTTCGATTTCAGTAGTGATGGTTATTCACGGCATCATGGTTCAATTATTGTACATGGTAGACAGATATCTAATGTTGATTTAGGTGTTTTCAGGGTTTAACAGCGGTATGTTGACTGTCAGGATAATCTCTAGTTGAGCATCTAATCTGGTATCGGGAAAATAAGTCCGGGTCTAATTAATGCTTAGCTGAAAGCACTGAAAAGTGTAAAGAATACCAACATATCCGAGGGTTTGTTTGATGTTAAGAATATCTAATTCAGTTGAAATTGGAGATAACGAGATTGATATTAGTGCCATTCGATCACAGGGCGCCGGTGGTCAGAATGTTAATAAAGTTTCAACGGCTGTGCACCTGCGTTTTGATGTCCTGGCTTCATCACTTCCTGAAATCTATAAGGAAAGGCTACTCAAATCACAGGATAATCGTATCAATAAAGAAGGTGTTATTGTCATAAAAGCTCAGCAATTTAGAAGCCAGGAGAAAAACAGGGCAGATGCACTGGAAAGACTCAGGATATTAATTAAAAGCGTCAGTATTCAACCCAAAAGACGAATTCCTACAAAACCGGCAAATAATGCCAGAAAAACACGCATGGATACGAAAAATAAACGGGGTAAATTAAAGAATCTGAGGTCTAAACTGACTTCATTTAGTGATTAATGAGGGGCGGAATTCACTGAATTTTTTACCTGATTTTGCAGTGATATAGAGCAAAAAAAAGGGGCCTTAAGGCCCCTTTTTTAGTCTTGATTACTGCCTACTTTTTCTTGCGTGCTGCACTGCGTTTTTTGGCTTTTTTCTTCTTGCCGGCAGGTTTTTTAGCTTTTGGTGCACTAACAGTGTTTTCTTTTTCAAGAGCTGCTGTACGTTTTTTAGAGTCTGAAATAGCAGATTTTACATTTTTCAGATCAGCGTTTAACGAAGCCAGTTTTGCTTTTAAAGCAACGGCTGGGTTTTTCTTGGCTGCTGCTTTTCTTTTACGAGCTGCTTTTTTACGTGCCATTTAGTTTTCCTCATTGTATGTTAACCGTTTATAGTATAGTGCAATAATACAAAAATGGGGATATGTATATTAATTATTTTTGTAAGAATATCCTCTAAAAATTTTTCTCTATAAAAGTCATTTTTGATTATGAAAAGTCGCATTTTAAAACAGCTTCAGTTACAGAATTTTATACATTCTTTGCTATTGCTTGTTGGTATGCTCGGTTTATTGTCCCTGGTCGGCTTCTTGCTGTCAGGTTTGACAGGATTATTTATGTTATTCGGTTGTGGTTTGATTGTTTTATTGTCAATTCCACGATTGCCTACGCAATTGATTATGCAAATTTATGGTGCCCAGAAGGTGAATCAGTATCAAATACCGGTTGCCTATAACATTCTTCAACAGCTTTCTAAACATGCCAATCTAAGTACAGTTCCCGGGTTATATTACTTGCCCAGTCGGTTAATGCTGGCATTTTCATTGGGTATAAAAGGGGATGAAGCAGTCGTTTTAAGTGATGCGATGTTGCGAAAACTGACTATTCGTGAGGTGACAGCTGTACTGGCCCATGAAATCAGTCATATTTATAACAAAGATATCTGGGTCATGATGCTGGCCGATATTATTAGTCGTTTTACGAGTATTCTGGCCTTAACCGCTTATATTTTGATTATTGTTTATCTACCGATATATTTTATTTCCGATCATAAGGTTCCATGGTTGTTATTAATAATTTTAATGCTGGCACCCACTATCAGTGCAATTATGCAATTAGCACTATCGAGAACACGAGAATTTAATGCAGATTTTAATGCCGTTCTGTTGACGGGCGATCCTCAAGGTCTGATTTCTGCTTTACGTAAGATTGAGTATTTTCAGGGACGCTGGTATGAACGTATTTTCATGCCTAACAGGCGATTACCAGATCCTTCATTGCTGCGCACTCATCCTCAAACAGAAGATAGAATTAAGCGATTACTGGCATTAAAAGATATAGATTACACGGCCACTAATACGGATGAGATAGAACTGGATTTAACTGATTTTAAACCTTATCATCGGGACCCAGAACGCCGTTTTAAAGGGTTCTGGTATTAATTGTGCATTGCACCATAGAATTAAAAGCAGGTTAAGGTGGATATACTTACTCAGGGGTTGTTAGGCGCTGTTTTAGCTCAGTCTGTAGCAAAAAAAGAGGAGGTTAAAATTGCTTCTATTGTCGGTTTTGCTTCTGGTCTATTAGCTGATGCAGACGTCCTGATCCAGTCGTCCAGTGATACGCTATTAACTATCGAATATCATCGACATTTTACTCACTCTATATTTTTTATTCCATTTGGTGCCCTGGTTGCGGCCCTACTGTTATGGCCTCTGGTGAAAAAATATCTGACTTTTCCAAAACTGTATCTCTTCTCTCTGGCGGGTTATAGCTTGAGCGGTTTTCTGGATGCCTGTACCAGTTATGGAACACATTTGTTCTGGCCACTATCGGATGAAAGAGTCTCTTTTCATCTGATTTCAATAATCGATCCGATTTTTACCATAACACTACTAGTGGCCTGTATATATTCAATTCGCAAGGCGAATATTAATTTTGCCAGGATGGGTTTATCACTGGCCGGTATTTATCTGTTGATTGGGTGGATACAGTTACAGCGTGCTGAATCTGTGATTCGAGATTTTGCAAGTACGCGAGGGCATGATGTTCAGCAGCTTGTCGTTAAACCAACACTGGGTAATCTTCTTTTATGGCGTTCAATATACCAATATGAGCAGCGTTTTTATATTGATGCTATACGTGTTGGTTTGTTCTCTGACTCGCGCCTGTATGAAGGTGCTTCAATTCAGGTTTTTAATCCGCAAGTAGAGTTGCAGGGTATTGAGAAAACATCCCTTCTTTATCAGGATATCATGCGTTTTATGTCATTTTCTGATGATTATGTTGCTATGCATTCGAGCTATAACAATGTGCTTTCTGATATTCGATATTCTAACCAGCCGACCGGTCTTGATCCTTTATGGGGTATACAGATAGATGTCAGTAAACCAGAGCAACACGCAAAATTCTCGATTTATCGAAATATTAGTAAACAACACAGGCAAAATTACTTCGCCATGTTATTGAA
>JAPHQX010000149.1 GCA_026196035.1 Gammaproteobacteria bacterium | reverse complement strand
ATGCCACCTCATGCTATGCAGGTTGCTGCAGTTGCTGTATTGATGGCGACTTACTGGATTACTGAAGCTATTCCTCTGGCAGCTACGGCGCTGATCCCGATTGCATTATTTCCCCTGTTAGGTGTGATGCCAACAGGTAAGGTTACTCTGGCTTATGCTAATCATCTGATTTATTTGTTTATGGGTGGTTTCCTGATCGCAGTGACAATTGAAAAATGGAATTTACATAAGCGAATTGCACTGCGTACTATTTTGCTGGTGGGCGTTACGCCTGATCGTATTGTGCTGGGGTTTATGCTGGCTACCGCATTTTTATCAGCCTGGATAAGTAATACGGCTACTGCAATGATGATGGTAACTATTGGCCTGGCTGTGATACGGCAAATTAATGCGGAACTGAGTCGTGATCAATCGGATGTGATTGATCAATCTGCTTTTTCAACTTCATTAATGCTGGGCATTGCCTATGCGGCTTCCATTGGTGGAGTGGCTACTTTGATTGGTACTCCACCTAATGCCATTCTTGCCGGTGTGATTGAAAGTAATTATGGTATTAGCATCAGTTTTGTGGACTGGATGAAATTTGGCGTGCCGGTATCGATTAGCATGTTATTTATTTGCTGGTATTACCTGACGCGTATTGCATTTCAGTATGAATTTGATGAGTTGCCCGGTGGACGTGCAGCGATACGTAATGAGTTAAACACCTTAGGTATTATGTCATCGCAGGAGAAAAAAGTTCTAACTGTATTTGTGCTGGTCGCGACTGGCTGGTTACTGCGTGGCATGTTTGATACTGAGCTGTTTAAGCAGGTAAAAGATTCTACTATTGCCATTGCGGGTGCCTTGTTGTTGTTTGTTATGCCTTCGGATTTTAAAAAAGGTGAGTTTTTACTCGACTGGAAAACGGCTAAAACTATCCCCTGGGATATTATTATATTATTTGGTGGTGGTTTCGCGCTGGCCAGTGGTTTTGCCAGTAGTGGTTTAACTGAATGGATTGCTAATCAGTTACTGGTATTACAGGGTACCCGTTTATTAATAATTGTTGCCATGGTGGTATTGCTGGTTATTTTTCTTACCGAGATCACGTCCAATACTGCAACAGCGTCATTGTTGATCCCGGTGATGGGTGCTTTTGCATTAGCTATACAGATTCATCCTTTATATTTAATGATTGCTGTGGCTGTTGCGGCTTCATATGCTTTTATGTTACCGGTGGCGACACCGCCAAACGCGATTGTTTTTAGTAGTCGACAGATTAGTGTTTCACAAATGGCTAGAGCCGGTTTCTGGTTAAATATTATGGGTGTCATTCTAATTACAGCATTTATCATGTTATTGTTACCTGTGGTTTTTGAGCTGAATTCAGCTGTGCTGCAGATTAAGAGCAAATGACATGGGTTATAAGATATTTTTTTAATGAGGATTGTTATGCAGCAGCATTTGAAACGGGTTATTATTTTTTTTATAGTCGGTACTTTACTCTCCGGTTGTGGTTCTTCTAAATTAAAATATGTTGTTTATCGTGATGTGCCAGAGCAGCCTGCATTTACTGTTGTGCCAGTGAATTTTTCTGTTGCGGATTATAAATTTAAAGAGAATGTTGAATTATCCTTAATTGAAATGGGTCTTTCAGTGATTGAATCGCCGTTGTTGAAGCAGTCTGATATGAAGGTCGATGAGAGATTGCTGCGAGCGAAACGCAATATGAAGTCAGATGATTATGTAAAGAAAGTATCTATTAATGAATTGATTGAAACTTCAAAAATATATAATCAATCAAATGCTGATTATGTCATTCTGGTCAATGCCGAAACGAGTGTGTTGAAAATTACTAAACGTGATACCCATGAGATACAGGCGTTGATTAAATATAGCGTGCTGGATAAATCCGGATCACGATTTATTAAATTACATGATGCATTAGTGAGTCTTGGCTTTAAGGTGAGAACAGTGAGTAGGGAAGAAAAATTAAAAATGGAATATCCGTTAAAAGAAAAGAGTTTAATGCGGCATTAGTGTATTGTCACTGAGCAGTATGAATTAGTCTTAAGCAGTGATGTTTTATGAAAATAAAAAAGCAGGTCATATATGACCTGCTTTTTTATTACGGGTTACTACTTCCTGTTTTACCAGCGACCTCCGGGGCCTCCAGGACCAGCACCTCCAGCACCGAAGACATGTGGTGTATGACAACCATAACAATTATCACCTGATTTCCCACCAGGTCCACCTACATGCTCATTGTTATGACACGATTTACAGCGATCAGTATCTACACTGTAACCCGTGGCGCCAATACCCGGATAATAGCCGGTAAGATTAGGTTTGGGTAAGCCTACAGTTTCAGCCGTGTGTGTGCCATGACAGGCATTACACTTGACCATGGTGTGAGTCATTTTTGAAGCGGCATATTCATTGACCAGATTCTGATCCGTTTCATGACAGCCACCGCTTAGACAGGAGTAACTGAATTCCACGGCGAAACTGGTGTCGTAGACCTGGGTATCATTGGTTCCACCGATATAATCACCGACAAGGTCATGACCACCGCTAGCTACATTCACTGCCACTGTCGCGTTATCATCCGCACTACCACCATCACCAGTACAGCTGATGCTATAACTTGTGGTTTCAGTTGGGCTAACCGATGCTGAACCGCTAGTTGTACTGCTGCCTGTCCAGCTTGCCGAACAACTGTTGGCATCTGTTGAACTCCAGCTTAGTGTCGCTGACTGACCTTCATCAATGGTTGAAGGTGAAGCCGACAGACTAACTGTTGGTGCGGGTGTGCTACCGCCACCGCCAGGTCCACCAGGGCCCTTGCCTGCATATGATATCGAAGAACCCAATGCCAGAATTACCAGGCTAGTGATTAAGGATTTAATGGATTTGTTTAAGTATTTCATGATCATTCTCCTCCATTAAGCCTTGGCTAGTTTAACGGCACAGTGTTTAAAGATAGGTTGTTTACAATCCGGATCGACCCAGTTCATGGTGAGTCGATTGGTTGCAGTTAGGCGTCCTCCATTTTGTGCAACATCCTGTGGATCAAGATCCGCAAAATGCATGGGAACAAATACCTGGCCCTGTCGTACAGTTCCAACCACCAGCGCCTTGATTACAATTTCACCCCGGCGCGTAGTCAGGCGTATCAGATCACCAGAAGAAACATTCATAGCGGCAGCATCATTCGGATGCATTTCAACATAATTTTCCGGTACCATTTCATGCAGTTGTGGTACACGTTTGGTTTTGGTTCGACTGTGGAAATGCTCGATGACTCGTCCAGTGATGAGCCAGAATGGATAATCAGCATCTGGTACCTCGGGCGCTTCGATATAATCTTTTGCCCATAGATAAGCACGACTTAGATTATCTGGATCAACCCAGGGTTTATCCTGAGTACCGCCTTGAGTATCAGCCCAGTTGGTATTAAAGCGTCCATCGCCATAAAGACGAGTACCACCATAAATATTGGATGGTGTTGATGGCCACTGGATTCCCTCATTGGCTTCAATTCGATCATAGGTCATACCGCTCATATCACAGATAGTGCCTGCAGAAACCTGTTTCCATTCTTCAAATGCTTCTTCATATGAATTAAAGGTAACCAGAGCATTGCCATCATTATCAGCAAAGCGTGAATCCATGGAAGCGATTTTTTCTGCCATCATTTTTGTGATCTCAAGATCGGCATATGCGCCATAGCCATCAGCACGTAAATCATAACCGGCAGGTTGAACGGCCTGACGACCCAGATTAACTTTACGTTCAGAACAGGTATAGACACCCGTCTTTTCACCCCACATGGCGGCAGGCAGGAACATATCAGCAAAGTGAGTACACTCCATAGGCTCATAGATATCCTGCACCACAATATAAGGCCGATCTGGGTTATCGAAATCCATATAGGAATACAGTTTATTCAGATCTGGCAGTGTGACTGCTGGATTAGTGCATTGAATCCAGAACAGGCTGAGTTCACCATTGCGCATCATTTCTATATGACTATTGATGTCCTGATAGTCTTTGTTAGATGTAATGGGCGTAGGTTTACGCCGTGGGATCTGGCCTCTGTCTACATTCCAGAAGTCTTCCAGCCAGTTTGTATGATCAATATTGTAAGGGTTTCTGTAACCAGCCAGTGCAGAGGAAGCACCTGCTTCACGATTACTCATGGCTGTGGCCTGACCAGTAATACTAAATGGTGCCGAACCAGGGCGGCCAATCTTGCCGGTGATCAGATGCATGGCACAGATCAGACGTACAGTATCAGTAGCACCCATAGATTGATAAACACCCTGGACAAATAATGAAAGTGCTTCTGGTGATTCCCCAATCCATTTAGCAGCCAGTGCAATATCAGCAGCAGGACAACCGGTAATGTTCGATACATACTCAGGCGTATATTTGGCAACCGTAGCTGCCATGGCATCATAGTTGCGAGTATGGGCATTAATATAATTAGTGTCAGTCCAGTTGTTTGCAATAATTTGCTGTATCAGTCCATTCATTAACGCCAGGTTGGTACCGGGCTTGAGTGCCAGATGTAAATCCGCACTGCGAGCAGTTTGAGTTCGACGTGGATCTACCACGATTAGTTTTGGTGCACGTGAGCTTCTACGCGCCCTGGCAATACGACGCCAGAGTTGTGGATGCATCTCTGCCGGGTTCATACCAATGACAAAGAAACAGTCGGTATTTTCTACATCGTCATAACAGCCCGGAGGGCCATCGGAACCAAATGTTGTCAGATAACCAACAACAGCTGCCGCCATACATAAGCGGGTATTGGAATCCATGGTGCCGGTACCAATGGCGCCTTTAGCAAATTTACCAAAAGCATAATATTCTTCTAGTGTCCACTGACCTGTGTTGTAAGTCGCAATGGAGTCCTTACCCATCGCATCAACACCATCAATTATTTTCTGACTTAGAATTGTAGTGGCTTCATCCCAGGTAATTCGTTCCCACTCACCAGCCGCATTTCTTACTAAAGGCCATTTACCTCGATCAGGCGCATCCAGGATTTTGTTTTCATATAAACCCTTAACACAAACACGACCGTTATTAGTTGGGTGATTTTCATTACCACGAACGGCAACTGCCTGGCCTGCAGCATTAACACCAATGTTAAGTCCACAACCAAAAGAACAATAACCACATACTGAATAAACCCATTCTGTTACGTTATCATACGTATCATCGGCTTTTGCTTCTGAGCTGGTTAATAAATTAACTATGCCGCCACCAATCACTGCCTGTGATGAAACTATGGCACTCCATTTCAAAAAACTGCGTCGACCATGGTTGGCGATATTGGGGTCTTTTTTCAGAGCCTCAATTTCTTCTTTGCTAAATACCTTGATGGTACTTTCGTTTTCATTTGATGTCATAACACTTCACCTGCTGTCATTTAATTAAAAAATAAAAACGCATTGTTATGTCGTTGGGATTACACCTGTATTAAAGCAAGCAGCCTGTATCTTTAATCAATGCGAATTCATCTTTGCGTAGAAGCCATGATATGAACAATGAAAAATGTCACTTATTTAAAAAAATAGATGGTTTTTTAAAAACCGTGTGAAATAACCCAGAAATTTATATTTATAAAAAATAAAACATGATCAGGTTTTTAGAGACTTTAGGTGAAAATATTTCAGGACGGGTTGACAGTGCCTGTATTGGTTTCAGATTAAAGGCGTTTGATTAACAGCCAGCACTGATCTTTTTAAGCGCCTGCAGGTCGAGAAGGGTAAAGCTATTTTTGTTCATGTTGATGTAATGCATGGCTTCAAGTTGTTTAATGCTTCTAATTAGAGTTCTTTGGGTGATGCCAAGCATATCAGCAAGCTCGACACGTGATAGTAAATCCTCTAGCTGGCTATTTTTAAGATGGCGTTGATGACAGGTATCATTTAAATAAATAAGATAGGATGCCAGGCGCTCGAGAGCATTCTTTTGTCCCAGATTGGCAATGTGTCGAATATAGGCATTTAAGTTGCGTGACATGGCCTGCATTAAAGTTTCTGATATTTCCTGATAGCGTTGTGTACTGTTACGTAGATCTTCAAATTTTAAGTGGCAGACACTAACATCATTAAGTGCTTCTGCTGAGCTGCCATGGGTTTCCATAAATAAGTCTTCACAGGCAATCAGGTCACCGGGTACCTGGGCGAGTTTATGAATTTGCTGTTTGCCATTGGCCAGGGTTTTGTAAACTTTGACTTCACCTGTCATTAGAATATACAGGTGCTTACAATCATCGCCTTCTTTATAGAGGGCCTGTTTTTTATTGAATAGTTTTAGATTTAGACTAAGTTGTAAATCACGTTTTGCTTCTATGCTTAAATTGTCGAAATAATATGAAGTATCCAGAATACAGGACGCGCATCTTATCTCGACAGGTTTGTGAATGCAGGGGCCGGCAAAATTGTCGAGTTGTATTTGATTGTTTATGCCCATTTTTATGTATTGATACACGGGCAAAGTGACAATTGCCGGCGCAGCTTATAACCTTTCAAAGTCTATGGGTTAATCGTTTTTGTATCACAGTAGACGTTAGCAATCTGTAGTTAAATAGTCCAGTATTTTGTTCGTTGAATTACGTTAATTTGTTAATTGTTTTTCTTTTTATATCAGTAACTTATAAAAGTTAAATGGGTTTTGTAACGAAAAACAACGATAAAATATAAGTTGCATATCAAATATCTGTGTTGTGAATCAAATGGTGATTATTTATGTAGCGTTTTATGATTATTAGCTGGAAACTGGATTGAGTATATCTAAGGGGGTGCAAAGTAAGATTTCTTTGATTTGTTACAGCAGGTATACCTATAATGCTGATGATGTGAACTTTCCATCATTCCATTTTTCTCTATTTATTATAAGGATTTATAAATGAAAATAAGATTCCCCCTCAGCCTGATGCTATTCATACTTGTTATAAATGCACAGGCAGCCATTGTTATTGAAAAAGTCAGTTATCGTGAAGGTGATACCCTGATGAAGGGTGTGATTGCCTATGATGACAGTATTAAGGGTGAACGCCCCGGTGTGCTGGTAGTGCATGAATGGTGGGGTCATAATGATTATGCTCGTAAACGCGCCACCATGCTGGCCGAAATGGGTTATACGGCATTGGCAGTCGATATGTATGGTGATGGTAAAACTGCGAATCACCCTGATGATGCAGGTAAGTTTTCAGGTGCCGTGATGAGTAATATGCCAGTGGCAAAAGCACGTTTTGAATCAGCCATGAAAACCTTAAAACAGCACTCAACAGTTGAAGACGACAAAATTGCGGCCATTGGTTACTGTTTTGGTGGTGGTGTGGTGCTGGCCATGGCACGAATGGGTGTAGATTTAAAAGGTGTAGCCAGTTTTCATGGCAGTGTTGCAACAAAATCACCAGTGCAGAAAGGTCAGGTAAAAGCAAAGATAAGAGTCTTTAATGGCGCGGATGATCCTTTTGTAAAAGCAGAACAGATTGTCGCGTTTAAGCAGGAAATGGATGCGGCCAGTGTGGATTACAAATTTGTTAATTATCCCGGCGTTAAACACAGCTTCACAAATCCTGGCGCAGATGAATACGGTAAAAAGTTCAATTTACCATTGGCCTATGACGCAAATGCAGATAAAGCTTCCTGGGCAGATACAGGTGTGTTCCTGAACGAAATTTTCAAATAGTATTATTCTTAATTAGCAGTGAGATACTGGGACATTGAATATTGGTATCTCATTGCTGATTCTCGTAAACTGCTAATATGGCAGAATCATTTTCAAGCGGCGAATCAGCTGACTGGCTTTCCAATTTACATCAGCAAGCGATAGATCATTTCCATCGTGTAGCTCTGGTATTGTCTGGTGAAAAAGACTGGTGTTATTCGAATGCTGACTACATCATTAAAATGCAGGGATTTGAATCTGTTTTAACCATTTCAGAAAATATGTCGGCAGGAATATCCTCACGAAAGGCACGTACACAGTTAGGTAAGGAATATGATGCTATTGCGTTCGATGCATATCATGCCTTTGATATTGATGCATTTGCTGCAGTCAGCGGTACTTTATGTGGCGGTGGATTTTTGATTCTTATCGTACCGGAAGAAAGTAACTGGCAAGAATTAAAAACAAGTCGCTTTTTGCAGCGAGCATTGCCGGACATTAAGAATTATCAAGGTGTTTATTTCATTAGACAAAATGAAGAATTGCCAGAGTTTCAGGAATCAGATTTTCCCGATAGGGATTATTATAACGTCGAGCTTCCATATCGAACTGTAGAACAGAAGCAGGTAATTAATGCAATACAGGCCTCGATTTTAAGGAGCAGTAATACCCCGGTTGTTCTGATTTCAGATCGTGGTCGCGGCAAGTCATCGGCGTTAGGTCTGGCTTCTGGCGCTTTAATTCAGCAGGGTGTAAAAAATATTATTGTAACTGCGCCGAGATTGTCGGTAAGTGATCCGGTTTTTCGCCATGCCGAACAGATATTAATTGATGCTGTCGTTGATCGAGGTAAATTGCAATGGCAGGGTGCCGAGTTAAAGTTCATTGCCCCGGATACTTTGTTAATGGATCAGCCAGAAGCTGACTTATTGTTGATTGATGAAGCGGCAGCTATTCCTTTGGCTATGCTGGAAAAATTGTTACGCATTTATCCTCAGATTATTTTCTCGACCACTATTCATGGATATGAAGGTACTGGCAGAGGCTTTGCTTTAAAATTTAATAAGGTACTTGATCAGTATGCGCCGAACTGGCAACAGTTTAATATGACAACCCCCGTGCGCTGGGCTGTAAATGATCCAGTTGAGGGATGGATAGATAAATTGCTTTGTCTTGATTCTGAGATGCCTGCCGTGCCATCGATTGACACTTTCGATATTAGGCAATGCAAGGTTTGTTTGATTGATCGTGACGAGTTGATCCATGATGACAGGAAACTAT
>JAPHQX010000101.1 GCA_026196035.1 Gammaproteobacteria bacterium | reverse complement strand
TTTGGTCGTGGTTATCCCGCTACCTTATTCGCGCATTTGATCAGACCCGTTGGAAACAACGAATAGATATATTTCTGATCACTGCGATCTTTACCATATTTCTTTTTCATAATCTTTGTAAATGCACGTGGCTCGCATACCGCGCCATTGTCCTGAAAATATTCACGAGCTGTATTGATGATGTCCCAGTGCTCTTCTGTCAGGTCGCCGATCTTTTCATTGATTGCAATCTGAGCAGCTAATTCTTCGCTCCATTCATCCAGATTTTCCAGCCAGCCCGCTTCACTTAGCTGAATAGTTTTACCATTAACTACGGCTTCCATTGTTACTACCTCTTTATCGGGGGGTTGATAAAAGTTGACTAATTTAGTGGGTTATTATGGATTAAAATGGCCCTGTTAGCAAACTCTTATTTAGACATATGTGGATAAATGCCTGTATTTCAAGGGGAGATGGCTTAACCTGTTGATTTGACAGTCCTAATTAATTAATTTATTTAACCCCACAGCGCCCGTGGATCACTCGGCTGGCGTAAATAACGCCTGCAAACTGTCTACCAGAGCTGATTTAATCACCTGTACCTGGCCGGCTGAATAGGGTTTTTTAGCCTCCGCACCCCAGACCACCCCTGGCCAGCAGTAGTCGGTTTCAAAGCGGCCAATGACATGTATGTGCAGCTGTTTGACGATGTTGCCGATGCTGGCCACATTGATCTTGTCCGGCTGATAGGTGGCATTGATATATTCTGACAACCAGTTGACGGCATCAGTGACCGAGGCCTGCACCTCATCTTCCAGCCGGTACCATTCTGTCTGTTCGGTTTCTGGCACCAGAATAAACCAGGGCACCAGTGAATTATTCATTAATAACAAATGACAGCTAGCTACGCGACCCAGCAGATGACAGTCATTTTTTAATCGTTCATCTATTTCAAAATTGTTCATTAGCTTTCATATACCATCTTGCAACTATTTCAAAATACCTCTTAAACTTCCATTAAACTTTTATCTTTCCTCTTTTCTAAATTATTTCATTAGCCTTCAATTATTTTTTACATTTTTCATCCTGTTCAACTTACAGCATTATCTTCCACAACTGTCTACATTTTTTAACTCTATTAAATGACTTCACTGGTTCTCCAATACCGTCTACTTCTTTCATCTGTTTTAAGTTACGTCATTAGCTTCCATAACGGTGATCGGATCTGTAAACAGTTTTGAATTAGGAATTAATACTTTATTACCTTCGCTTTCAAGTTCTGTGTAGCGCAGGTCAATACTTACCACCCGCCCTTCATAACCGGCAATTTTTATTGTATTACCCATAACAAATGGTCGATACAATAAAATCATCACGCCAGAAATAATATTTGATATGGTATCTTTTAAGGCAAAGCCCAGTGCAAAACCGGTTAGGCCAAGGCCGGCCACTATGGCAGATATATCTATACCCAGTGTTCCTAGCGCGGTGGCGAAACCAAAAATGATAATGGTGACCCGTGCGGCACGGGCAATTAATAAACTTAAATGGTTGTCAATTTCCAGTCGCGTTGAGGCTTTTAAAATAATGCGTTTACTGATTTTTGCCAGGATATAAAAAATTAAAATAATGAACAACACGCTGCCGATTTTTGGCGCCCAGAGTATTGCCTGCTCAGTTAATAGTGTGATTATATTTTCCATGCTTATTTCTTATGTTTATTTTTTAAAGCAGATTTCTATATAAAAATTTCCGCTGGCGACTTTAAAGGGTAAAATTATTTTCGGCCCGTGGACTCTATGATTAATTTCATGGCTGTCACCCGACAATACGGTGGGCAGGGTGAGCTTGAAATCATAACCGTCTTCTTCCATTTCCCGTTTTGCACCTCCGGCCACCATGTTGGCCATTTCACCCACCATGTCTTTGACCTGGTCATCTATCTCGGTGAGTTCCATGCGTAACATGCGATTGGTGATATCCAGTGCCACTTCTTTACTGAAGCTGATGGCCACCGATCCCCTGGCCTGCTCACCTTCTAAATCAATGATGCCGGTAACCACACCCGGCGCAAGATTATCGAGCTTGTCTTTTGGCTTACCCACCTTAGGGTCAACCTGTGCCATCATGGTTAGCACGCTGACCAGGGCATTTTTAATCGGGTTGATAAGCTGGGCATTCAACTCATAATTCTCCAAAAAGACTCAACAAGTATAGACAAAAAACATTATCATCTTTAACCCTATGATATTTGTTTCTTTTTAAAGACTAACGACTGATGACTGATCAAGCAAACATGACCTTAGAAACCATCGAACTCATTACCGCAGATAAACCGGATGCCAGCGTCATCTGGCTACACGGTCTGGGGGCCGATGGCCATGACTTCGAAGCCCTGGTGCCAGAATTAAAATTACCCGATAGCCTGGCCATACGGTTTATCTTTCCCCATGCGCCCTATCGCCCGATTACCTTAAATAACGGTTATGTCATGCGTGGCTGGTATGACATTAAAAGTCTGGCGTTTGGTGCCGATGAAGATCAGCTGGGTATCCATGAATCGGCTCAGGCACTCGATGAACTCATCGACCAGGAAATATCCCGGGGCATTAGCAGTGAACGCATTATCCTGGCGGGGTTTTCCCAGGGTGGCGCCATTGTGTTACACACGGCGTTACGCTCCCGGCACCCGCTGGCTGGCACCCTGGCCCTGTCCACCTATGTGCCGCTGAGTGACTCACTGGCCAGTGAAGCCAGCCAGTCGAACAAAACTATGCCCCTGTTTATGGCCCATGGCCTGCAGGATGACATCGTTAACTATAAATATGGCGCTCAGAGCCGCATGCTACTCATGGATCAGGGCTATAAGGTTGACTGGCATGATTACCCCATGAGTCACAGTGTCTGTATGGAGGAGATTTCAGATATTCGTCACTGGATCATTCAGCTGTTAGGCGACAAGAATTAGACGCTCATCTTACTCTATGATAGGCTTGGTTTTAATCAAACCGGGTCTGTAAAGTCATCAAATATTGGCTAAGCTTAAAGACAAACAACTGCGGAATTCTGATAATGGCAGATCAAGAAGTCAGTTTTTTTAAAGGCCTTATGCCAGGCGATCCTCTGTGGAAAATCGCCCCTACCCGTGATGAAGATGGCACTTCCTTTTCTGACTTTATGATGATTATTCCCAGACTAAAAAAGAAACCCCAGCACTATATCGACAAGACCCTGAATGATATTCAGATGGTCCTTGGGCGTTATAATAAGGTCGTGGTATTTGCCAATATGGACTTAAAAATCAACTGCTTATGGGTAACACACAAGGCCCAGCCAGGGCTCTGCAAGGAACTATCTGGCGCCATACGACAGATAGTTCCCGAGGCCACTCTGGTTGGGGATATGTCTCGCTAGGGTCTACTCGGCGATTCTTTTTCTGGCATCTGCAATAGCTTTTCTAACCTGTTCCGGCGCAGTGCCACCAATATGATTCCGGGCCGCAACCGAGCCTTCAAGCGTCAGCACTTCAAACACATCCTCACTGATAATATCGGAAAACTGCACCAGCTCTTCGAGGCTCATTTCACTCAGGTCTTTCGCCTGCTCGACCCCATAAGCTACCGCTTTGCCGACCACTTCATGGGCATCACGGAACGGCAGGCCTTTAACCACCAGATAATCAGCCAGGTCGGTGGCCGTAGAAAATCCCTGTTTGGCGGCTCGATACATATTCTCCTTGCGAGCTTCTATGGCTGGCACCATATCGGCAAAGGCCCGTAATGAACCTAATAAGGTATCAATGGTATCGAACAGGGGTTCTTTATCTTCCTGATTGTCCTTGTTATAGGCCAGCGGCTGGGATTTCATCAGGGTCAGCAAACTCACCAGATGGCCATTCACCCTGCCCGTCTTGCCTCTGACCAGCTCGGGTACATCGGGGTTTTTCTTCTGCGGCATAATCGAGGATCCGGTACAGAACCGATCCGGCAGATGAATAAAACCAAACTGCGCCGACGACCAGAGCACCAGCTCTTCCGAGAAACGGGATAAATGGGTCATGATCAGTGCGCCAGCGGCACAGAATTCAATGGCAAAATCCCGGTCACTGACTCCATCAAGGGAATTACGGCTGACATCATCAAAACCGAGCAGTTCTGCTGTGTACTGCCTGTCGATGGGATAAGTGGTACCCGCCAGTGCCGCTGAGCCCAGGGGCATGACATTCATACGTGTGGCACAGTCCTGTAATCGGCTGGCATCCCGCTGCATCATTTCAAACCAGGCCAGTAGATGATGGCCAAAGGTCACCGGCTGGGCCACCTGCAAATGGGTAAAGCCCGGCATTATGGTTTCTGCTTCTTTTTCTGCCAGTTCGAGCATGCCCTGCTGCAGTCGACGGATTTCAGCAATAATAAAACCGATCTGTTCTTTTAGATAAAGCCGAATATCAGTGGCCACCTGGTCATTACGTGAACGACCGGTATGCAAGCGCTTACCGGCATCACCGACAATTTCGGTGAGTCGCGCTTCGATGTTCATGTGAACGTCTTCCCTGCTCACTGACCACTCAAAATTATCATTTTCAATTTCTTGTTCGACCTGATCCAGACCCTTTAATATGACATCACAATCGGTCTGACTCAGAACACCCACACGGGTCAGCATCTGAGCATGGGCACGGGAGCCCTGTATATCCTGACGATACATGCGCTGATCAAATTCCACTGAGGCGGTAAAGGCCTCGACAAAGGCATCGGTCGGCTCGGAAAAACGGCCGCCCCAGAGTTTCTGTTTTGTTTTTTTACTCATAATCTGACTGAATGTTCTGATTGATTTGGCGCAGTATATCAAATTAATCAAATCAACCTGTAAATTCGTAACCCTTCATATTTACACTAAACTCAATGCATGGATTCGAATAACGCTAATACGAATCAGGGGCTACTTCCTAATTTTTGTGATGTCACCGTTGTCTTCATGCTCGCACTGCTGGTCGAGCTGTTTGCACTGGTGCTGGCACTGGCGGTGCCCTCTGAAATGGCAGGTTTCTGGGAACAGCTGGCTCTGATTTCTCTGTTTTGCCAGTGGCTGGGATTACTCAATGCGGCTCTGCTCTGCTTACTGCGAAAGTCATTAAATAAGCTGACCATGGTCAAAACTGCGATCGCCAGTTTTATTCTTATGATGCTTGTGACTCTGATTTTAAGTTTACTGGTAATTACTATCGGCGAGTATCTGAGTTTTTATTCAGTGCTGGATACTCACTGGCATAATTTCTTTTTAGTTAAAAACCTGTCCATCAGCGCCCTGGTTTACATTGTAGTACTGCGTTATTTATATATTCAGGCTCAGTGGAAACTGAATCTACAGACTCAAAGCCATGCCCAGATACAGGCCCTTAAAGCACGAATCCGACCTCACTTTTTATTTAATAGTATGAACACAATTGCCAGCCTGATTCAGATAGATGCTGCTAAAGCTGAAAAGGCCGTTGAAGATCTTTCTGATATGTTCAGGGCCAGTCTGATGGAAAAAACCACTCACACCCTGGCAGAAGAAATAGCTCTCACCCGAAGTTATCTGGATATAGAAACCCTTCGTTTAGGTGATCGACTGGAAACACAATGGCTTGAAAATAATGTTGATACCAACATTGATATTCCTGCTTTATGCTTGCAGCCACTGGTTGAAAATGCAATCTATCATGGCATTGAACCTATGGAAAATGGCGGATTAATCAAAATTAAAGTCAATATTGAAAACAATAGTCTATGCTTATCTGTAACTAACCCGATTAGTGACAGGGGTCGTATGAATACTAATAAAAGCAATCATATGGCTCAGGAGAATATTCGTAAGCGCTTATCTCTTTTATATGGTGATAAGGGCGTTTTTGAAGTTAAGGAAACAGGTGACCAGTATACCGTCACTTTAGGAATCCCGTTAAAACACCAGACACTATGAATATACTGATTGTTGATGATGAGCCTCTGGCACGACAAAGGCTGGCTGGACTTGTACAAAATTTAGATGGCTACACTCAATGCGCTGACGCATCCAATGGTCATGAAACACTTAAGCTGGTTCAGGAATTAAAACCGGACATTATTTTGCTGGATATCCGTATGCCCGGCATGGATGGCCTTGAAGTTGCCCGTCACTTAAATAAACTGAGTAAACCACCAGCGATTATCTTTACCACAGCATTCAGTGATCATGCCTTACAGGCATTTGAAGCCCATGCCATCGATTACCTGGTTAAACCCATTAAACAGGAACGTTTACAGGAAGCGCTAAAGGCTGCCCGTCGGTTAACCCGTCCCCAGTTGCAACAGATTAATCAGTCTGATGCTACTGACAATATGCGCAACAATATCTGCGTAAAAGTTCGTGGTTCTCTTGAGCTTATTCCTGTCAGTGATATTCATTACTTTCTTGCCGATCAGAAATATGTGACTTTAAAAACATCGGAGCATGAACACCTGATAGAAGAATCCTTAAAATCCCTGGAAGATGAATTCGGACATTTATTTACCCGTATTCATCGTAATGCACTGGTGGCTAATCAGTATATTACCGGTATGGAAAAAAATAATGATGGCCATCATGTGATCGTCTTGCAGAATATTGAAGACCGACTGGAAATCTCCAGACGTCATTTACCCCTGGTAAGAAAAAAGATTAAGGCCATGGCATCATCAGGTTAACTAAGATTAATATTTACATGACAGGTAATTAAACTCATCTTAATAAAAATGATAAACTGGCATTTTTAAAATCACTGTCTAATTATCATGTCCGAAATCATTCGCATTGCAACCCGTAAAAGTCCTCTCGCACTCTGGCAGGCGGAAGAAGTCACCCGTCAGTTAAAACAGCACCATCCTGATATCAAGATTGAACTGGTTAAGATGACCACCAAGGGCGATAAAATTCTTGATGCGCCGCTGGCTAAAGTAGGGGGCAAGGGCCTGTTTGTAAAAGAACTGGAGCAGGGCATGCTTGATGGTGATGCTGACATTGCGGTGCATTCAATGAAGGACGTGCCGGTTGAATTTCCTCCAGGCCTGCATCTGCCTATCATTATGGAAAGGGAAGACCCTCGGGACGCCTTTGTATCCAACCATTATGTATCACTGGACGAACTTCCTGCGGATGCCCGAATTGGTACCTCAAGTCTGCGTCGTCAGTTACAGATTAAAAACACCATGCCCGATGCCCGGATGCTCGACTTACGGGGTAACGTCAACAGCCGTCTACAGAAACTGGATAATGGCGATTATGATGCCATCATCCTGGCATCCGCCGGCCTGATTCGTCTCGGCTTTGAAGACCGTATTAAATCAAAAATTACGCCTGAACAGAGTTTGCCCGCCATAGGGCAGGGAGCTGTGGGTATTGAGTGTCGTGAAAATGATGAGCGCATCCTGTCGCTGCTGCAACCCCTGAATCATGCTGATACCCATACTCGACTCAGTGCTGAACGGGCGATGAATAACCGTCTAAATGGCGGTTGTCAGGTGCCGATTGCCGGTTTTGCCCTGCTCGAAGGCGATGAAATTTACCTCCGCGGTCTGGTCGGGCGACCGGATGGCAGCGAAGTGGTGCGTGATGAATTACGCGGCCCGGCCAGCCAGGCAGAAGCACTCGGTATTCAACTGGCTGAAAGGCTGCTGGAGCAGGGGGCCGAAACCATACTCCGGGATCTGGGGATGATCCATTGAATCAGGCGGCCCCGGGGGTACTGGTTACACGACCAGCTCACCAGTCCGCGGCTTTGATCCAGCAAATCAGACATCTGGGCCTGAATGCCATTCCCTGTCCCGTCATACAGATCCATGAAACCCCGCCCGATCTAACTCATTTCAGGCTTGAAAAATATCAGGTCATTATCTTTATTAGTGCGAATGCCGTCGAAATTGGTCTTAAATATCTCAAAAATCTGAGAAAAACCCCTAAAATCCAGATTTGCGCCATTGGCAAACAAAGCGCCCAGCGATTAATTGATCATGGCATCAATGATGTCACTCAACCTGAAACAGGATTCAATTCTGAAGCCCTGTTAAATTTACCGTCTTTTAGTACCGCTAATATTAACCAGCAAAACGTACTGATCGTCAGAGGGCAGGGAGGCCGTGAATACCTGGCTGACGAATTACGCCATCGCGGGGCCAGGGTCGACTATCTTGAAGTCTATCAACGTGAAATAGCCTCAACGGACGTGGAACCTGTCATACAGCTATGGTCTGAAGGACAGATAAATATCATCACCGTAAGCAGCAACGAATCTTTAAAAAACCTGTATCATATATTGCAGAATAGGGGACTGGAGTTATTACTCAACACCCCCCTGATTACACCCGGCGAACGCTGTTCTGATCTTGCCAGGCAACTGGGTTTCAAAAATCAGATATTACAGGCAGCTTCAGCCACAGATGACGATATAATAAAACAACTTAATAACTGGCTGGATAATAAGCAATAAATATCATGGCAGATCCTGACAAAAAAATATCACCTGAGATTGTTGAATCAAAACCGGCTAACGATTCTCAGACCATCAAAAGCAGCAGCGGTAAAGGAATTATTTTTCTTCTACTGATCATTATTGCTGGCCTGACAACCGTGGGCGGTTATTACCTGTGGCAACAACAGCTGTTACTGGAAACTAAACTGCAAACTTCAAATTCCAGTGTGACATCACAGCTCAATCAACTTGATCAGTCATCTCAGTTACAACAGCAATCACTGCAGACACAACAAAATCTCATTGATGAACTCAATCAGAAATTACAGGAAACTAATACCCTGTCTCAACAGGCAATAGAAATTACTAATCGCGCTCAACGTGACTGGGTACTGGCAGAAATTGATTACCTGTTACGTATTGCCAACCGCCGCTTACAGATTGCTCGTGATATCAATGGCGCCATTGCGGCACTGGATGCAGCGGATCAGCGTCTGTTTAATCTCGGCGATCTGACCTATTTTGAAATTCGTAAATTATTAAGTGCGGACATTGCTAAATTAAAAGCACTGCATCAGGCAGATATCAATGGCGTTGCTTTAGCACTGGATCAAATGATTTATATTCTTGAATTCCTGCCTTTTAAAGGCGTTCAGGAAGAAGTCAAAACACAATTAGAACCTGACGCTAACACACAAACAAAAAAACAACCGGAAGGTTTTGTTGATACGGTTCTCGATACAGTGATGAATATTGGTGATATAAAAATTCATCAACGCAGTATTCAACCGGCCAGTAGTGCACAGCAACAACAGGAAATCGAGCAGCTACTAAGAAACTTTTTATTAAGTTCACGCCTCGCTGTTTTACGTTATGACGATAAACAGTTCAGTCATGATATTGAACAGGCATTACAGTTATTGCATTTACATTATAAAGCTGATGATAATCGTGTAAATCAGATGAGTGATGATCTTCTCAAATTCAAAAATCTTAATCTCATGCCCGATTTGCCTGACATTAATCAATCCTGGAAATTACTACAACAGATAAATCAGAAGATAAAACTTGAGTTAGATAAAAAAACATCCGCAACTAATAAATCTGTTGAGGTATTGTAATGAAAAGAATTCTACTAGCACTTGCAATAGCCACAACACTGGCCGTTTCTATAGGCCTTATTTCCTATTATTATGGCCCAGGATATGTTGTTTTCAGTTTTGCAGATTTAAGTATAGAAACTTCTTTTATCTTCATGCTGGGTTTTCTCGCTATAGCCTTTTTTGTTTTTCATTACCTGGTGCGAACAGTTTCTGTGCTGTTGCGTATTCCGGGTTACCTGGGTTTTCACTACTCCAGTCGCCAGGCCGAAAAGGCACGTAATGCACTGGTGAAGGGTTTAATTGAAATGTCTGAAGGCCGTTTTATACAGTCTGAAAAAATACTTCTCAAGCAGGTGCAACATAGCGATACCGCTTTACTTAACTATTTAATGGCAGCTCGTGCGGCTCAACAGCTCGGTGCCTATGACCGAAGAGATGAATATTTGCGCCTGGCCCATGAATCGACACCTTCTGCTGATATTGCTATTGGTATCACCCAGGCCGAATTACAACTTGCCCATAAACAATATGAACAGGCACTTGCCACTTTAAATTATCTAAATCAAATATCCCCTAAACATGGCTATGTAAAAAAATTGCAGGCACGTGTTTATCAGCAGCTCGGTGACTGGGACAATCTTCATCAATTACTTCATGAAGTTAAAAAGCATCATTATCTTTCAGACGATAAACTGGAAACTATTGAGCTTGAAACTTATTCTGGACTACTGACCCATGCTATTAAAATGAATCTTACTGATAAAGTATCAACAGTATGGCAACAGGTTCCTAAAAAACTTAACCATTCTCCACAGCTGTTAACCATTTATGTTCAATATCTGCTTGATCATCACCGTGATGATGATGCCGAAGTATTAATTCGTAATTATCTGGATGATCACTGGAACGATGTTATGGTCGCACAGTATTCAAGACTTAACACTTCAAATCCTTTAAACCAGATTGAAACAGCTGAAACCTGGTTGCTGGGTCATAATCGATCTGTGGTTCTATTAACTGCATTAGGCAAACTTTGTATTAAACAAAGCCTGTGGGGAAAAGCCCGGTCTTATCTTGAAACCAGTCTTGATGTTAAACCGTCTGCTGAAGCTTATTTATTACTGGCAAAACTGCTTGATGACAAAATGGATGAAAAAGATAAAGCCCAGTCACTTTATCAAAAAGGACTTGAAGTGGCCGTTAATCAACAGCCTTTTGATGATCTGCCTGTATCAGTAATGACCGAAACCACAAAAGGGCAGACACCAAGTCTTAAAATTATTCAGTAATTACTGACCTTCAAGTGCCTTACGGGCATCTTCTGAATACTCAAAAGCATCTGAAAATATATGCTCTTTATCTGCACCCTGTTTAATAAACAGTTCTACTGCAGAATTAATCATCGGTGGTGGACCACACAGATATATATCAAAACCGGATAAATCTTTATAGGTTCTTGCAACGGCTTCATGAACGTAACCTGTTTCACCCTGCCAGTGATCTTCGTCCATTGGCTGAGATAAAACAGGTGTAAAACTAATGTTGTTATCGTCGAACCACGTCTTCGCCATATCCTTCATATACAAATCCCTTAAAGCACGTACACCCATGAATAAATGTATGGGCTGTTTTAAACCAACATAATTTGCATGTTCAACCATAGCTTTTATGGGTCCAAAGCCTGTACCACCACCTACCATCAGAATAGGGCGATCGGAATTTTCACGTAAATAAAAACTGCCCAACGGACCTTCCATTCGCAGCATGCTTTTATCCGGCATATCTTCAAACAGGAAATCAGTGAACACGCCACCATCAACATGACGAATATGCAGCTCTATTAATTCATCTTTGTGGGGAGCATTGGCAATGGAAAAAGCGCGACGTTTACCATCTTCCAGTATGAACTCAATATACTGACCCGCGTGGTACTGCAGTCGTTCGTCACCGGCCAGTTTTAATTTCAATGCGATTACATCGTGATTTAACCGTTCTTTCTGTTCTACACGGCAACGCAGATTTTTGATTTTGATATCTGCCAGCTCTTCAAGCTCATCTGCACCAATGACCAGATCAGACACAGGAATGGCCATACAGAAAAGGGCCTTGCCCTGTTCAGTTAATTCATCTGTCAGCGCGACAGGTTCTTCTTCATAACGCACCTGACCACTAATCAGGCTACCCTCACAACTTCCACAGGCCCCACCACGACAACCGTAGGGCAGATCAATAGACTGACGTAATGCTGCATCGAGCACCGTTTCATCTGTTTTGACCTCAAATTCATGTCCACTGGGCTGAATTTTGACTTTAAATACCATCTACTGCTCCGTTATACAGGGGGTCGGGCATTTTGCATGATTTTTCTTCCAATGTAAATGATTCTCATTAATAACCTTATGATATTTATCGATTTTTACCTGCGATTGATTTTGGTATAATTAACGCCTTGTTTGATTATCTGGAAACACTATGGCTCGCGTAAAAATATTCAGCACCGCTCGTTGCCCTATCTGCGACAAAACCAAAAACCTGCTTACCAAATGGGGCATAGCCTATGAGGAAGCCAGGGTTGATGCTGACCACAGTGCCCTTCGTGAAATGGCTGAAGTAACCGAAGGCGCCCGAACAGTACCTCAAATCATTATTGATAATAAATGGATTGGTGGTTTTTCTGAACTGACCATGCTGCACATGGATGATGAACTTGAACACCTGATGGAAACTATTTGATCGATCTGAATTCGTTAAATATCCCTGACTG
>JAPHQX010000018.1 GCA_026196035.1 Gammaproteobacteria bacterium | reverse complement strand
CGTTATAACTAAAAAAATGAATAGTGAATTACTCGGGAAATGGAGAATAATAGATTCTGAAGAATGGGCACCAGATATGCTAAACATGGATGGTGATGCATACATTGAAATTGAAAAAGATGGGTTTGGCTTCATTAATTTCTGTGCGGTAGAAGTAGACTTAGACTATCGATGTTCAAAAAAAGATGACAATAAAATTTATTTTTCATTTAGTGGCAATGATGACAATGACCCAGTCAGTGGTAGAGGTTGGGCAAAATTGCATGGAAACAAGCTAAAGGCACAAATCTATTTTCATCGCGGCATGGAGTCATGGTTAAATGCAGAGAAATAATAAACAAGCTCTAAAAATGTATAACAAGACACGGGGTCTCGTTAATTACACTGTTAGCTTATTAAAAGACGAGAGATATAAGATTTAAAAATTTCACTGCAACGGTTCCTAGAGAGGCACCATGGGAGCATGCATCACTCGCTGAGTTTTTACTTATATCACCACTATTTGCATACGAACTAAAAGCATTTGGTGTTATTCCACCGTTACATGTTATTAATGAAAAGTTATCTGAAGGTAACTATGATGCAGGCATGGGTGGCGGCTCTGAATGGAAGCCTTTTGAAATATCAAAAGAAGAATATGAAGAACTTGTTGAATACTTAGCAACCAACCCAGAGCATGAAATCCTTGAAGATAAAGAGCTTTGGGAAAAACCAGATTATAAAAAATGGCACGGTGCTATATTATCTAAGTATTCGAAACAAATAAGAGGCAAAAGCTAACACAACGTAGAATGGCCGCTTTTAATGTGAGTCACCGAACTTGACTGATCACTTTTGATTGGGAACAGACTATTTAACCCTAGATTTTGACCGTCTCCTGTTGGCCGGAAGCAGTCATTTATATTTTTATATTGAATGATAGATAATGATTAGTAGCAGAAGTTTTCTTACTCAGTAATGAAGTACTGCTTCAGGGCGATTCCTGACAGAAGAAATCATTAAAACAAATTCTCCAGCGGCTCGGAGATATAATGCCCCTGTACACGATCCACACCACAGACCTTCAACAGTCTTAGTACTTCTGGCGTTTCCACATACTCGGCAACCGTATAACGACCTAGAGAATGAGCGACATCATTCATTGCTGTTACAATAGCGCGATCAATTGATCCTCGTGCCATGCCTTTGACAAACTGACCGTCTATTTTTACAAAATCGGCAGGCAGGCACTTTAGCTGAGAAAAAGAACAGAAACCGGAACCAAAATCATCCAGCGAAAAACGACAACCAAGATCCTTTAGTTCCTCAATAAAACGATTCGCCGTATCAATATTAGCAATTGCACAGGTTTCAGTTACTTCGAAGATAAGAGACTCTGGTTTTACCCTGCTTTTTTCAAGCAGTACTCTAATTTTATCCAGACTATCACTGGCATTAATAGTGTTGCCAGATAGATTAATAGAAAACGTTATTTCAGAAAATTTATCCTGAATTTTTTCCATGTTTCTTAATGCTTCATTAATAACCCAGAGATCTACATCCTGCATAATATTAAAACGTTCGGCAGTCGGGATAAATGAATCTGGATAATAAATCGCACCATCCTCGCCTTTCATTCGCAAGAGCAATTCATAATGTAGAGGATTATCTTTATCACTTGCGTAAGCTTCCCAGATACGGCCATCCTCAGCAGGTAAATTATTTAGATTTATATGAGCAACATCCAGTATCGGCTGATAGTAAAGAACGAAATAATTATTCTCCATGGCCTCGCGTAAGCGCTTTGTCCAGCCCAGCTCACTGCCCATAATATTTTTTTCGTCACTACTCTGTTCATAAAGGTGGCTTCGATTACGGCCGCCCCTTTTTGCGATATGACAGGCAATATCAGCATTAGCCAGAACATCACCGGATGTCATATTAGGAACATCCATCATCGCAATACCAAAACTTCCATAGATTGAATAGGACTGTTTGGCAAAAATAAAATTACTGCCGTCAAGCAGGATTCGGTGAGCTTCGCAAAGCTGCATAGCCGCAACCTCATCGACATCACGTAAAATAATGGCAAATTCATCTCCACCTAATCTTGCAAGCACATCATTTTCACGCAAATTTTTGGTCAAAAGGCGAGACGTCTCAATCAACATTTCATCACCTGCCTCATGACCAGCGGTATCATTTATATATTTAAATCGATCAAGATCAAGATAAACCAGAGCCGACATCTTGCCATCGCGCACAACCTGTTTTAACTCGGCTTCTAGCTGCTCTTCAAAATAACGTCGATTACTCAATCCGGTTAGATGATCATGAGTTGCCTGCCAGTGTAATTTTTCTTCCAGCATTTTACGTTCAGAAACATCTCTGAACGCTACAACAGAGCCTTCCTGCCGACTACCTATGGTTAGCGGATAAATGGTGCATTCAACTGGAACAGCTTTACCATTACTATGCTTAAACTCTGTTTCCCAGCAACGTAATTCGGTACTCTCACCATAAGCACGATATAAACGATCTGTAGTTTGTGAGTTTTTATCTGGATGATAATGAAATGTTTTTTGTGCCGACTGACCTATGGGCATCGGTTTCTCTATGCCCACAATGGCAAGGGCTGCCGGGTTCACAAAAGTAATATCACCTTCATTATTAACGCCATAAACACCTTCACCAACCGACTCCAGAATACTCGCCAGCAGTTTATGGTCAGCTTCTATTGATTTCTCAATTGCAATAAATCGACTCATCGAGGCAATACGCGCAAGAAAAAGCTCCTCTGCCTCATTTTTAAACATGCATTCCACAGCGCCGGCCTGCAGACAGTCTCTTATAACTTCATCAAGATAAGTGCCTGTTATAACCGCCGATCGTATCCGTTGTGTTCTTGGGTCATCTCTTAACTTCTGACATAAAATATAGCCATTTTCATTCGGCATAAAGTAATCAATAATTGCCAGATCAAATTCACCATTAATTGCCTTTTCAAATGCATCAGCAACAGACTCTGCTGTTTCAGTTATATAACCATTTCGTTCCAGCAGGCGTTTGTAATAGTGCCTGATACTATTAGAGTCATCGACAAATAATATTCGTATCGAATTCTCTGATTTTTCGAGGATTTTAACTGGCTCAATTGTTTTATCCGGCTCAAGCAGTTTTTCCAGTGAATCGACCAGTTCCTGATAATTCTCCCAGTGGACCAGCGCTGTATATTTTCGCTTGCTCATCCACTCAATAAGATCATCACTTGCGTCATGTGTTAGCAACAGGGCTTTTAATTCACTGCATTTTTTCTGTTCCAGTTGTTTAATTAAATGATTAGCCTGCTCATGGTTCTCATAATTGGGCCAGCCAATGACAATACCATCAAACTCATTAATCGCTTGCTGAAGACGAGCCTGTGCAGACTCAAAGGATGTCTGGGTATCAATGACATAACCCTGTCGTTCCAGGGCTTTAACCAGAATATAGCGCAGCGTTGCGGATTCTTCGATCAGAAGAATTCGCTTCTCGTTCTCAGATGTCATTACGATGATTTACCCAAAATGTGCACAGTGAGGGATCTGTACATTCCATTACTTTCATATAACCAATATATAGTACGTGACTGATCTATTAACCAGTTTAAATCAGTGCATCTTTAGTTATTTTATGATGATGCTTACGCAACCAGGAACTGGCGGTTGCTGCCGTCAGGATACACCAGACCGCGAACAGGGCGCCCGGCAAAGCCGCTTCGGGTGGAAAATGTTTTAATGCCAGTGCCACACCCATACCGGCATTCTGCATACCTAGCTCAATCATCAGGGTAATACGATGATAATGATCGAAACCATACAGGCGACTCAACCACCAGCCAATAATATAACCCAGTACATTAATCAGTATGACCGCCAATAGTACCGGTAACGCCATATCCTGAATACGCAGCTGATTGGCCGCCACCGCATAACTGCAAATAACAATAATCGCGATAGCCGCTACACCGGGGGCAAATGATCTAGCCAGCGCCAGACGCCTGCCCAGATAGGGCTGTATCAATAATCCCAGCGCCAGGGGTACTAATACAGTTAACAGGATAGTCTTCATTAAGGGCAGGAACTCAATGGGCATAATCGCTCCGCCCAGAAATTTAACCAGCATGGGTGTCAGCAAAGGCGACAGGAATGTTGCCACTGTTGTCAGAGTGACCGAGAAAGCCACTGCGCCACCGGCAAGATAAACAATCACATTACTGGCCATGGCGCCCGGCGCACAACCCACAATAATAAAACCCAGCGCAATAGCCGGTGAAAAACCGGGATACTGAGCCATGCCAAAAGCCAGCAACGGCATCACACTAAACTGGGTTAACACACCCAGCCCGATACGTCTGGGATGAGATAACTCATTTTTCAGGTCACCACTATCTAACACCAGGCCCAGAGCAAACATAGTCGCCGCAAAAAACCAGAGAAAATAATCTTTAAAAATCAGGAATAATGGTGGATATAAATAAGCCAGCACTGCACACAAAAAAGTTAGAACAGCCAGCTGATTAGCAATAAATTGAAAGAGTCTTTTCATCTTTTGCTTAATTATTGTTCAGACATGGATTTTTTTATAATCGAAATGACATCATTTTCTACTCGTGACAACACCTTACGCGCAGGGCTGTCTCCGGCAATCACACTGGGTCGTGCGAATAAAGCGGTGGTCACTCCTTTTTTTTCCATTAAGGTTAATCGCAAAGGACACAGGGCCAACATAGTCGGATCTGCATTACTCACCGCATTGGCATACCAGCCATTGCAGAATACCATGCTACGAATCCCGTCCAGCTGGTTCTGATTGTAATTTTCACCCCACTTGTCAGCCATACGCGAAAGGTTTTTCCCAATATTCGCTTCAAACACCACATAAAAACCGTCATCTTCCAGTGCTTTATAAAGACGTCCATAAATCTGACTCATCGGCTGCTGTACCTGGTATTCAAATACATTTGGCGATTCTGCAAAAATAGAAAAACTTGATAACAATAATAACAAAACAGCTATTTTATTGATTATTTGCATATTTCCCCCTGTCACAGTGTATTAAGTCTGGCTAGAATACATGCTAATCAATCTTATACCAATCGGATAGATACAGTGACCACAACCAGCCCATATCCAGACTTACGCATGCGCCGCATGAGACGTGATGATTTTAGTCGACGCCTGATGCGTGAACATCGACTCAGCGCAGATGATTTCATTTACCCGATGTTTATTCTTGAAGGCAAGCAACAACGTGAAGCCATACCGTCTATGCCGGGCGTTGAACGAGTCAGTATTGATCTGCTGCTGAAGGAAGCCAAAGAATGTCTTAACCTGGGTATTCCTGCCATTGCACTGTTCCCGGTAGTTCCCGCAGAAAAAAAATCTGATGATGCCGCAGAAGCCTATAATCCTGATGGACTGGCTCAACGAGCGGTGCGCGAATTAAAAAAAGCCTTTCCCGAACTGGGCGTGATGACCGATGTGGCACTGGATCCCTTTACCAGTCATGGTCAGGATGGACTCATTGATGACTCAGGTTATGTACTTAACGATGAAACCGTTGAAGTCCTGATTAAACAGGCCGTGTCCCATGCTGAGGCGGGTGCTGATATTGTCGGTCCATCTGACATGATGGATGGCCGTATTGGTGAAGTACGCAAAGCACTGGAAGCGGCCGGTCACATTCACACGCGCATCCTGGCTTACTCTGCAAAATACGCATCCAGTTTTTATGGTCCTTTTAGAGATGCCGTCGGCTCCTCAGCTAATCTTGCAGGTGGTAATAAATACAGCTATCAAATGGATCCCGCTAATTCAGATGAAGCCTTGCGTGAAGTGGCACTGGATTTAAAAGAAGGTGCCGACATGGTGATGATCAAACCGGGCATGCCTTACCTGGACATAGTGCGTCGCATTAAAGATGAATTTGGGGCACCGACCTATGTTTATCACGTCAGCGGTGAATACGCGATGCTCAAAGCCGCTGCACAAAATGGCTGGCTGGATGAAAAAGCCTGTGTACTTGAAGCCCTGTTAAGTTGTAAACGCGCCGGTGCAGATGGCATTTTAACCTACTATGCAAAAGATGCTGCTCGCTGGTTAAAAGAATAATGAACAACTTCAAATGTAATTAATTTTTATTGTCATCCCGACCGCAGCGGAGGGATCTTAACCGATTAAAGAAAAGATCTCTCCATTTCGCTCTAGCTACAGTCGGGATGACGGAAATAATATATGACTCATGAAATAATTGATCGTTATGCCGTCATAGGCAATCCGATTGCACACAGCAAATCACCCTTAATTCACAGCGAGTTTGCCAGACAAACTGAACAGGCGCTCATCTATACAGCTGAACTGGTTGAGCCCGGGCATGTTGCCGAGTTTATTAAAAACTTTCATCAGCAGAATGGTCGAGGCTTAAATGTCACTATCCCCTTTAAGGAAGACGCATTTAAACTGGCCACACACCTGAGCAAACGAGCACGTCGTGCCGGTGCTGTTAATACACTTCTTATTAATGACCCTGAACATTATTTTGGAGATACCACAGATGGCGTCGGCCTGTGCACTGACCTGATTCAAAACCATAAAATCATCCTGAAAGAAAAAACCATATTGATTCTGGGTGCCGGCGGCGCAGTACGTGGCGTACTTGAACCCCTGTTAGAAAACAGGCCCGGACATCTGGTCATTGCCAATCGTACGGTTGAAAAGGCCCATCAACTGGCAAAAGATTTTTCTGATCTGGGAAATATTTCAGGCAGTAGTTTCGATGATTTAGCTAATGAAAAATTTGATTTAATCATCAATGGCACCTCGGCCAGTTTAGCCGGTGAACTACCGCCATTGCCAGATCATATCCTTAATGAAAACGCCATCGTTTACGATATGATGTATGCCGCCAGACCAACACCTTTTATGGACTGGGGAAAACAGCAAGGGGCTAAAAACTGCTTTGATGGTCTGGGTATGCTGGTCGAACAGGCCGCTGAGTCATTTTATATCTGGCGAGGTATACGACCCGACACAACGGATGTTATCAAAAAAATCAGAGCATCCTTAACCCCATAAAAAAAGCCCGGATTAACCGGGCTTTTAACTTCACAAACACAACTCTTATCTACTCAGCTACTTTACCTGCCGCAGGTGCAACTGTAGCAATATCTTCACCGGTAATTGGACTGGTTGAAGACGCACCCGCAAGGCTCTCATGTTTTTTTTGCCAGTTCTGATAATTAGCGCCAGAACCTTCAACTGTAATACATTCAACCAGTTGATCAGCATTCATGTTTGAGGGGCAGTCGGCCAATACAGCACAGGGGAGGGATAAGCCTAATGATATTAAAACCACACTTCTTTTCATAACAATCTCCTTTTATAAGTATTATTAATTTTTTATTTGTACAGCTATTTTTATTGTGCGCGGATAGTAATTCTTCATAACTCAATAAAACACCGTAAAAGGATGAAATGATTGTAGGGATTTCCTGAAAGACAAACGTCTTATTTTTCTCATAAAAAAGCCCGAGTCATCGGGCTTTTTTTACTGCAAATAATAATCTAAAACAATTATTCGACAGTCATACTCGCCGGTGCCGATGGCCTGTCATTCTCCATAGCACCTGCTTCAGATTCATTCACTGCATCAGATGATGTTTGCTCAGAAGAAGATTCTGCTGCCGGAATATAGGCGAAGCTCTCCTGAGCCAGTACATTTCCACCTTCATCAATCACAGACACCTGCCAGTTACCCAGCCATTCAAGCTGTAAATTTTTACTTGACCAGACACGCCAGCGATTACCACCGACATTAAAAGTCACCTCCGCCTTTACTTCACCCTCCTTTTCCCAACGATGAGTAATTGCATGGCCTTCCATACCTCTTATTTCAGTAAAGAAATTAATCAGCGTATTATCATTAGTTAACTGCCCTACCTGATCAACCGGCTCCCGATTATCTATGGCTGTAGTAAATGCCGATCGAACCACACCATCTTCGGCTGAAGCAGAAAAACTAAAGACTAAAAACAAGGCCGCGAATAACAATTTAATTATTTTCATGAGTACCCTTCCAGTGATAAAAGTCCAAATTCAATTCAACGGTTAATTCTAAGGATTTAAATAATCATTTTTGAGACTTACATAATGTTTTGCAGAATATTCAAAAAATTCCTTTTCTTTTTCTGTCAGTTCACGCACCTGTCTGGCTGGCGAACCTATATACAGATAACCACCCTCCAACGCTTTCTTCGGTGACACTACACTACCCGCACCGACCATTGCCCCTTTCTTAATCACAGCACCATCAAGTACGACTGAACCCATACCGATCAAACAACTGTCTTCGACAGTACAGGCATGCAGTACCACATTGTGCCCCACAGTCACGTCATTACCAATGCTTAAAGCAAAACCACCGGGACTTAAAGGCCCGTCGTGAGTCACATGCAATACGCAACCATCCTGCACATTGGTTCTGTCACCAATACGTATACTATTTACATCTCCCCGAATGGACACCATTGGCCAGACAGAAGAATCTTCACCTATCACTACATCACCAATAACTACCGCTGCCGGATCAATATAAGCAGATTCAGCAATCCGAGGATTAATACCTTTATATGTACGTATATTTTTGATCATCTAATATTTCCTGCTATGCAGTCTTGAACAAAAAATCAGATTGCCACGCCAGCAAATATCGCTGACTCGCAATGACACTATTAAAGCTATCTCATGGTAACCAGTTCTTCTGAACTGGTTGGGTGTATTGCAACGGTGTCATCAAAATCTTTCTTGGTTGCCCCCATACGAATCGCCACGGCAAAACCCTGCAGCATTTCATCTGACCCCGGACCGATAATATGACAACCCACCACTTTTTCCTGTGCGCCGACGCAGACCAGTTTCATGGCTGTTTTGACCTTGTGCCGACTCATCGCGTTGTACATGGCTGTGAAACGGGTCTGATAAATTTTTACCGCCTCACCATGCTTGTCACGGGCTTCCGTTTCAGTCAGCCCCACTGTACCAATAGGCGGATGGCTGAACACTACCGTGGGAATTAATTGATAATCCAGGTGACGATCCGTCTGGTTATTATATAAACGATCCGCCAGGCGTCGAGCGGCTGCAATAGCCACAGGCGTTAAGGGCGCTCGACCAGTGACATCACCCAGTGCAAATATATTGTCGACATTGGTCTGCTGATACAGATCAGTGATGATGTAACCCTGATCGTCAGTTTCGATCCCGGCGGCGTCCAGTTTCATACCTGCGGTATTAGGATCACGACCTATGGCCCAGACAAGCTGATCAAACCCTGAACTGTTATGGCCTTTGTCATCAATCAGGGTTAGAGAACCATCTTCTTCTTTACGCACTTCAACAATCTGGGTACTGGGCATAATATCTATACCCTGATCCAGCATGGCTTCAAGCAAGTTCTCACGTAACATGGCATCAAACTCACGCAGCACATGCTCCTTACGCAAATACAGGCAAACATCCGTACCCAGTGCTTTTAACACTCCGGCCAGTTCAACAGCGATGTAACCGGAACCGACAATGGCCACCTGTCTGGGCTGCTCGTCGAGCTCAAAAAAACCATCCGAGGTGATGCCATGTTCCGCACCGGGAATCTCTGGCACCATCGGCTTGGTGCCCGGCGATACCATAATATGTTTAGCCGTGTAGCGTTTACCGTCCACGTCCAGGGTATGAGCGTCAACAAAACTGGCAAAGCCGTTGATCTCGGCAATATTCGAATCTTCCAGATAGGTGTGATACCACTCGTTAATGCCGGCAATATAATTATCGCGCTTGGTCACCAGATGTTCCCAGTTAAAACCATTCTGCTCGATAGAGAAACCGTAATCCCGGGCATTGCTCAGGCTGTGGGCCATGTTGGCGCCATACCACATGATTTTTTTCGGTACGCAACCCACGTTGACGCAGGTGCCACCCATTTCACCGGATTCCACCACGGCGGCTTTCATACCATAAACCGCTGCACGCTCAGCCACTGACAGGCCGCCACTACCTCCACCTACTGCAATCAAATCATAATCGTACTTTTTTGACATGAAAAAACCTTAAGTCATCTCTGCGAGTCGGGTAATATAACAGTCCCGAAAAACACAGAACACATTAAATTTATAATGTTGCTGTTCAATAGACTAAAAGCATTAAACAACAATCCGCGATATCTGCATATTATCAACCGTCTGGAGCAATATGCCTACCTGATCCGGCTTGATAAACCCATTGGTACTTTGCTTTTGCTCTGGCCGACCCTGTGGGCACTGTGGATAGCTGCCCGTGGCTTACCAGACACACAGGTTCTTTTTGTCTTTGTGGCGGGTGTTTTTCTAATGCGCTCAGCGGGCTGCGCTATTAATGATTTTGCAGACCGGAAATTTGACCCCCATGTTGAACGCACTAAAACCCGACCCCTGGCATCAGGCAAAATAACGACTAAAGAAGCGCTAACCGTATTTTCAGTATTATCATTAAGTGCTTTTGCACTGGTGTTACTGATGAACGAGCTGACCATTTACATGTCGTTCGTCGGCATTGCACTAGCGGCATCCTACCCATTCATGAAACGTTATCATTATATGCCTCAGGTTCACCTCGGGGCCGCTTTCGGCTGGGCAGCGCCCATGGCATTCACCGCACAGGCTAATGAAATCACACCGGTCACCTGGCTATTATTCATGGCAACGATTTTATGGGCCACGGCCTATGACACCATGTATGCCATGGCAGATATAAAAGATGATTTAAAAATCGGCCTGAAATCAACAGCTATATTATTTGGTGAAGCTGATAAATTAATCATTGGTATTTTGCAGGTATTACTCCTGCTGGATCTGGTTTTTATTGGACAGCAATCGGGACTGGGGCTTTATTATTATCTGAGCCTGTTCATTGCTTCAGGCTTCATGATTTATCAACAATACCTGATTAAAGACAGACATCCTCAACTGTGCTTCAGGGCCTTCCTCAACAATAACTGGTTTGGTTTAAGCATTTTCAGTGGTATGGTTATCGATTACTGGATTCAGTAAATTCTGTCATCCTTCAAACAAAGGATATAGCTACATCTGACCGGGTTAATTACTGTTATCCTGATTCCAGTCACACAACCAGACTAAAACTATGTTTTTTATAAGAAAATAGCCTATATTTATAATGATATTCATAACGCTCATACTCATCTGATAAATATCTCAAAAAAAAAACCTCCGTATGAACGATAAAAGATTCTATATTTTTTTAAATAAACAGATTCCTGTAATGATGGCACTCTCATTATTCCCAGGACTGGCTTATATCCTGCTTGGCTGGATGCACGACATACATATGCGTGCCATCATCTGGTACATGCTGATAATTGCAACCTCCATATGGGGTTATCGCATATACAAAAGTTTCAACTTTGACACTATGAGCAGCCAGCAAACGGCTGACTGGCACAAACAACTCTCCTTTTTCTTTTATACAATTTTTGCATTGTGGGCATTAATCTTTGTTCTTTATGTCAATGAAAGCGCCTCAAATCTACATTACATAGCCATATTCACCGAAATAGGTGCGTCTGTTGTTGCATCAACCCTTCTCGGACCCGACAAAAGACTGTACCGTCCCATTATTCTGATCCTGATGATTCCTTTAATCATTTATTTTTTCACTATTGGCGAATGGTTTGGCTACGTACTGACTATATTTGCTTGCGTGTTTACATGGGTATTATTTTACGCAGCCAATAGCAGCTATGACTTATTAATGAAAGCCAATTACCAGGCTTCACATGATGTACTGACTAATCTGAATAATCGATATTTTTTCATCAATTACCTGCAACAAATGATGAACTCCTTACAGGCAACAAAAAAATTTACTTATTTATTACTTATCGATCTTGATCATTTTAAAACTATCAATGACTCCCTGGGGCATGACATAGGTGATCAGTTATTAAAAGATGTCTCAACCAGAATTCGACAAAACATCTCTGTCGACAATCTGGTTGGCCGGCTTGGTGGTGATGAATTTATTATTTGTGGTGCTGAGATTTCAAGCCGAGAAAAATGCAAAGAAGAGGCCCTGAAGCTGGCGAATAATCTAATAGAGTCATTAAAACAAACTTACATCATTGAGCGTCATCATTTATATATAAGCTCAAGTATTGGTGTTAGCCTGGTAGACTCAAACAGTCACCATGCCAACAGCTTTATCAAAGAAGCTGATATTGCGATGTATGAAGTAAAAGAAAAAGGCAGAGACGGTGTCTTTGTTTTTGATAGTGAAATGTCCAGCCGGGTAGAATCACGACTCGAAATCGAACGACTGCTTCATTTTGCTCTGGAGAAAAATGAAATCACACTTCATTTTCAGCCTCAACTCGATCGACATAAAAAAGTTATAGGCGCAGAATCCCTGGTTCGATGGGAAAATGACAAACTTGGCTCGGTCTCGCCCGTTGAATTTATTCCTGTCGCCGAACAAACCGGTATTATTGTTGAGCTTGGCCATTACATTATAGAAACCGCTTTTAAAAACCTGCTCGACTGGGACAATAACGGTATTAGCCTGTCACAACTTTCAATTAACATCAGTATGCGTCAGTTTTTTCACTATCACTTTGTCGATGATGTCACTGAACTTGCTGACCGTTATCTTTCTAAAGAACTACGAGGAAAAGTTGTTTTTGAGCTCACTGAAAGTATTGTTGCGGAAGATATCGAAAAAGTCATAATTATCATCAACCAGTTAAAAGTACTGGGCATTCGTTTTTCTATGGACGACTTTGGCACAGGTTACAGCTCATTAAGCTATCTGCGTCAGCTACCCATTGATGAATTAAAAATTGACCGCTCATTTGTTAGCACCATTAATTCAGAACTCCGCAACCAGGATAGCCAGGCCATGGTCATTACCATTCTCACCATGGCAAAAATATTTGATCTGCATATTGTTGCTGAAGGTGTAGAAACCGAGTATCAGTTTAATTTTTTAAACCAGTATGATTGCGATATTTACCAGGGCTATCACTTTTCAAAACCCTTGCCTGAAGATGATTTTATTGAATACTGTCTAAACAACAAATAAACCGCTGTGGCCAGCCATAAAATCAAACCCAAAAGTCCGCGAATGGTCGCTCCTGTGCATCCATGCACGTCAACGCAAATTTTCGCAAATATAAAAACTTTTGGCTTGGGCGCCGCAGGCGCAGAATAAACATTAGCGTTTCTTTGCGTCCATTTGCGGACTAATTCAATTGATTTTGAATCTCCTGCACTAGCGATAATGTTTCTCCGCACGAGACAGACTCCAGACGTCTATTCTTTTCACACCCTGACGTTTAATTAATCGGCTTAATTCATTGACTGTTGAGCCGGTGGTCACCACATCATCAAACAGGATAATGTGTTGATAAGCGTTTTCATTACTAAATTCAAAAACGTTTTTTATATTTTTACGCCGCTGTTTTGCATCCATACCCGAGTGTGGCAAAGTATATTTTTTACGTATACAACTTTTATTATCGACAGATATATCTAAATATTTCGCCAGTGGCCGGATAATTTCCAGTGACTGGTTAAAACCTCGTTGCCTTAAGCGTCTTAAATGCAGAGGAACGGCAATAATACAGTCAGGCTTATCTTCTATTACAGGCAATCGTGACATCATCAGGTCAGACAGGACTCGCGTATATGAGAGACGAGAATTAAACTTAATTTGCTGAATAATCCATTCCAGTGGCTGGCTATAAATAAATGGACTCCATGCCGAATCATAAACAGGCATTTTCTGTAAACACTGACCACATAACTGTTTATCTGCATGCTCAGGAAGGGGTATGGCGCATAACTGACAGGCTGAGACATTTTCCACGATATCGCCCGCACAGGCATCACAAAGGTCCCTGTCTTTTGCACCCGGAAAACCGCATAAAATACAGGTCGCCGGATAAATGGCCTGAAGAATCCGTTTCAGCATCGCCTTTTCCTGTCCGCTAGAGGTGAAAACCGGTATTATTAAGGCCCTGTTAAACATTAATTTCAAGTGCTTTATCCCATGACTCAAACTGTAACCCGTCACGACTGGACTCTGGATGAAATCAGAGCCTTCTTTGATCTACCCTTTAATGATCTATTATTTCAGGCTCATAGCATTCACCGTGAAAACCACGACCCCAATGAAGTTCAGATCAGCTCCTTACTGAGCATCAAAACCGGTGCCTGCGCTGAGGACTGTGGCTATTGTTCACAAAGCTCTCACCACAAAACGGAGCTGGAACGTGAACGCCTGCTACCTCTTGAAGAAGTTATAGAAAAAGCCAAAACCGCCAAATCCAATGGCTCCAGCCGCTTTTGTATGGGGGCGGCCTGGCGCAACCCGACTGACAGGAGCCTCGACAAAGTCATTGAAATGATACGTGCGGTTAAAGATCTGGGCATGGAAACCTGCGTGACGCTGGGCATGCTGACTGAACAACAAAGCCAGAACCTGAAACAGGCCGGGCTGGATTATTACAATCACAATCTGGATACCTCGCCAGAATTTTATGGCAATGTCATCACCACTCGCACCTTTCAGGATCGACTCGATACCCTCAACCATGTTCGCGATTCCGGTATCAATATCTGCAGCGGCGGCATTCTGGGGATGGGTGAAAGCTCGACTGACCGTGCATCTATGCTTCAGCAGCTGGCTAATCTGGGCAAACACCCTGAAAGCGTACCCATTAACATGCTGGTTCAGATCGAAGGCACGCCTTTACACGGCGTTGAATCCATCGACCCGATCGAATTTGTTAAATCCATTGCCGTTGCACGTATCCTGATGCCCCATTCTCAGGTACGTCTGTCTGCGGGTCGCCATGAAATGAGTGATGAAATGCAGGCCATGTGCTTTTTTGCCGGTGCCAACTCCATCTTCTATGGTGAAAAACTGCTGACCACAGATAACTGTGAAACCAACAGTGATATGAAATTATTTGATCGCCTGGGTATTCATCCTTCCACCATTGAACAAGCTGATTTCAAAGCCAAAGCCTGTAGCTCCTGATCCGTTGTGAAAGACCTGCACGCCGAACTGGAACAACGCAAACAGGATGGCCTGTATCGCAGTCGCCGGATTCTGCAGTCACCTCAGGGTGCAGAAATCACTATTGATGGCCAACAGGTCTTAAATTTTTGCAGCAATGATTATCTGGGTCTGGCAAACCACCCGGACATTCAACAGGCATTCATCAAAGGCATAGAAACCTATGGCTCCGGCAGTGGCGCCGCTCATCTGGTCAATGGCCACAGCTCAGCCCATCATGCACTGGAAGAAGAACTGGCAGAATTTACCGGCTATCCACGGGCACTGTTATTTTCAACCGGCTATATGGCCAACCTCGGTATTGCCCAGGCCTTATGCGACAAAGGCGATAGCGTGCTTGAAGACCGCCTCAACCATGCCTCCCTGCTAGATGCCGGTTTACTCAGCGGTGCCCGCCTGCAACGTTATCAACATGGCGATATTAGCGACCTGGAAAATAAACTCATCGCTCGAAAAACCGGTGAAAAACTGGTGATGACCGATGGCGTGTTCAGCATGGATGGTGATATTGCACCACTCAATCAACTGGTCGATCTCTGCCAGCAACAGGATGCCCGTCTGCTGGTTGATGACGCCCATGGTATCGGCGTGCTCGGTGAACAGGGTCGTGGCAGCCTGAGCCACTGTCATATCCCTGATCACAATAAACCCGTTCTCATGGCCACACTGGGCAAGGCCTTTGGCACTGCGGGCGCCTTTGTCGCCGGTTCTGAAGACGAGATTGAATACCTGATTCAGCAGGCGCGTACTTATGTGTACACCACAGCATCACCACCGGCACTGGCTGAAGCGACTCGAACCAGTCTTAGAATTATTCAACGGGATGACTGGCGCAGAGATCACCTGCAGTCACTGATCCTGCAATTCAAAACTGCTGCAAAGGAACTGGGTCTGCCACTGATGGATTCAGACACACCGATTCAACCGGTGATTATCGGTGACTCAAAAAAAGCCGTCGACATCAGCAAACAGCTGTTTCAACAGGGCATTATGATTACGGCTATTCGCCCCCCCACTGTGGCCAGAAATACCGCGAGATTACGCATTACCCTGTCTGCGGCACACACAAAACAGCATTTAGATCGATTAATTATTGCGTTATCACAATTAACCGATAAAGCCTGACGTCTTTCAGTGCTTTTTTCATGTAAAATCATCCTGTTAATAATTTCACGAGACCCCCATGGCAGAAGTTGAATTTGATCAGGAGCTGATAAAACGCTACGACAAGTCTGGCCCCCGTTATACATCCTATCCAACGGCAGTACAGTTCACCGAGGACTACACGGAAACCGATTATCGACGCCATGCTGAACTATCCAATCAGTCAGACAGGGCGCTGTCTTTATATTTTCATCTGCCTTTCTGCGACACCATCTGCTATTACTGCGCCTGCAACAAAATCATCACCAAAGACCGTAGCAAGGCCGACCCTTATCTAACTCGCCTGCATAAAGAAATTGAAATGCAGGGCAAGCTATTTGATAACAGCCGTAAGGTAAATCAGCTGCACTGGGGCGGTGGCACACCGACCTTTATCAGCCATGATCAGATGCGCGAGCTCATGACCGTCACCCGTAAGCACTTTAATTTACATGATGATGATAGCGGCGAATACTCCATCGAAATTGATCCCCGTGAAGTCACATCAGACAGCATTCAATTATTACGTGACATCGGATTTAACCGTATGAGCCTGGGCGTACAGGATTTTAACCCTGTGGTACAGAAGGCCGTTAACCGCATCCAGTCAGAAGATCAGACACTAGGCACACTGGAATCTGCTCGCCGTGTTGGCTTTAAGTCCATCAGTGTGGATTTAATCTATGGCCTGCCCTTTCAAACCGTTGAAAGTTTTGCAGCCACACTGGAACGAATTATTGAAATCAATCCTGATCGTCTATCCATTTTTAACTACGCCCATCTACCCTCTTTATTCAAACCACAACGGCGCATCAATGAAGACGAACTACCCAGCCCACTGGAAAAGCTGGATATTTTAAAAATGACCATTGAGCGCCTTTCTTCAGCAGGATATGTTTATATTGGCATGGATCACTTTGCCAAACCCGATGATGAACTGGCCATCGCACAGCAGAACAATTTGTTGTATAGAAATTTTCAGGGCTATGCCACTCACGCCGACTGCGATTTAATTGGTCTCGGCATTACCTCTATTGGCACCGTGGGCAGAAGTTTTGCGCAGAATGTTAAAACCATGGATGAATATATTGAACGCATTGATGCCGGAAAACTGGCGGTATTTCGTGGTGTTGAAATCGATGATGACGACATCATCAGGCGTAATGCCATTATGCAGCTCATATGTCATTTCGATTTGAATATTGCCGATTTTGAGTGTAAAAATAACATTAAATTCACAGATTATTTTAAGGATGAAATTGTGCAGCTAACCACCATGAAAAATGATGGCCTGATTGAATTTGATGAGAATAAAATACAGGTCACGGCAAAAGGTCGCTTACTGATCAGAAATATCTGCATGGTATTTGATCGGTATCTAAAAAAACCTCAAAAGGATCAGCGATACTCTAAGGCAATCTAAACCATATTGGGGCTTTTTATGCCATCGAAAATGCTCAAAGATTTTCTTGATAACAATGAAATAAAATATGTGTCCATTATGCACTCGCTTGCATTTACAGCAGTGGATATTGCCAAGTTAGCTCATATCCCGAGCAGGGAAATGGCCAAAACGGTGATTATTAAAATCGGTGATGATCTGGCTATGGTCGTTGTAGCCGCCAACTACAAAGTCAAACTGAATTTATTACAACAGGCACTGGACTCTGACAAAATCGAACTGGCCAATGAAATGGAATTTATCAAGCGATTCCCCGATTGTGAAGTCGGCGCCATGCCACCCTTCGGCAATCTTTATGGTATGGATGTTTATGTAACTGAAAGCCTGACAGAAGATGAAAAAATCACCTTTAACGCCGGCTCCCATTCAGAAGTCATTCAAATGGACTATAAAGACTATGAGAGCCTGGTAAAACCCAGATTTATTGTATTATCCAACTAAAAGATCAAGCATCATGAGAGACAGAAGACAGGATACAGAAAGAGAATCAGATGGCCGCATAGAACGCACCTACAATATCGGAAGCTTGTGGTATTTTGAGTTACGTGGTGGTGGCCAGAAAGGCCCTTTTGACAGTGAAGAAGAAATGCAACAGGCACTGAATGACTACATTGCGCTTCAGGAAGAAATCAAATCCAGATCCTGAGCAAACATTAACACTCACTAATAAACTGGATGACCCGCAATACTTCAAACAGGTCATACCTTTTATCTCAAAAATCAGATCTAATATTGTATTAATGTGACATTGTCATATTATTAGATTAGGTGCTATTAAAACACCCACATAAATGAATTTAGAAACAGGACAGCCACATGGATAATAGAGCAGGTGAAACCAGCACAACTCATTTTCGTACAGAACGTTATTTTTGTAGCAATGGCGAATGGTACTTTTTAACTCGCGGCGGCGGACAGCAAGGCCCCTATATCAATAAAGAAGAAATGGAAGCCGAATTACTACTCTACCTTAGAGAACAAAGCATGGTGAGCAGCGCCATTAGTAACTAAAGAATCAGTCCGCAAATTCACGCGAATAAACGCAAAAATATCTATGATGTGCAGTAGTTTAGATAACCAAAAGATTCGTGTTCATTTGCGTTAGTCTTTTACGCTTTCAAAAAGCATCTTGCCGATACAAAACTTTAACTGCCATTAAATCTCAGGCATTCCATCTAATCTCTAAATTCCGAGACGCGAATTCGACCATTGACCATTTTAGATTCGCGCTTCATAATTTTTTCCATCTTATCCCAGAATGACTGTTTCAGGTCAAAGTCCTGTGCGATAGCTGTCCCAATTAATAAAATAAATAAATCTGCAACTTCTTCTGCCAGTTGCTCCTTCGACTTACCCTTGCTAACACAGGAAGAAATTTCTCCCAGCTCCTCTGCCATTAACGCCACACGATAAGTCATTTCTTCACCGCCGGTATTTTTAAAATCATGTTTGTCATGAAAGGCCTGAACTTCGGCCAGCATGGCTTCATATGAATCTTTATTCATCAGAAAACAACCTCATATTCGTTATAATTACAGCCAGAACAAAACAATACTTTAAACATAAATAAAACCTCACCAGAAAAACACAACGATTATGTCTAACAACACAAATAAACGCTATCAGGCATATGACTTCCATTACCACTCAAAAATACACCGTGATAACAAATCAGTTATTTGCGTTCATTTGAGTTGTTTGCATTTTCTTTTATCCTTAAGAAATTTATTAAACATCATTTAAACCCGGCATAAGTTTATTTATTTTTAACTGTCTTTAGTAGCTGATCAAATCTCAGCCTGTGCCGATCATCAAATAGACGACGGGAAATAAACCAGAGCACCGATATAACACCAAAACCGGTACCCGCGGTAATTAAAAACATAATTAATATTTGATACTTGACCGCTTCGACCGGTGGCGCACCTGCGAGTATCTGACCGGTCATCATACCAGGCAAACTTACTATGCCCGCAGCGGCCATGGAATTAATAATAGGAATCATACCCGCACGCATGCTTTCTTTACGAATATCATTAATTGCCTGCACACTGGTCTGACCCAGCATCAGACGCTGCTCAATAATACTGCCCTGTTGCCATGCTGTTTGTACCAGTCGATCCATACCCAGTGCAATACCTGTCATCGTATTCCCCAGCAACATACCCAGCAAAGGAATTGCATATTGTGGGTGATACCAGGGGTCTGCCTGAATAATTGTAATCAATGCAAGAATAGAAATAAAAAACGAAGACACAAACAGGGATGCCGTGCTAACACCAAAGCCCCACCAGCCTTTAAGCTTTCTATGTTGTCTGGATAATATTTCCCAGCCAGCCACTGACAACATCACCAGACATATCAATGCTACCCACAAAATATCTACGTGAGTAAAAATAGTTTTTAATACCAGGCCAATCAGCAGCAACTGAACCGTTGTTCGAATAGCGGCAATGATTAATTGCTGAGTGACATTTAGCTGCATACGCCAGCTAAGCAATGCCAGCATAATCACCAATACGGCTGCCAGCGACAAATCTAATGAAGTTAAGGGTATAAACATATTCAGTTAGTGCCTGTGTAATTGGCCATGTTCTATTTGATATTGCACGCTGCTAACCCGTTCTAACTGATGAGCATCATGACTTACCCAGATAACGCAGGCGGAATGCTGTTGTATATAATCTTCAACGACCTTCTCAAACAACAGGGTATTATTTTTATCCAGATTAGCGGTGGGCTCATCCAGCAGGAGCACATCCGGTTTATTTAATAACAGTCGCAATAATGCCAGGCGCTGTTTTTCTCCACTGGACAAACGACTCACTGACCAGCTCATCACATTTTCGGGAAAACCAAACTGCTTTATCAGTTGATGATCTATCTCTGAAAAATGCTCACCAAGCGTATCAAACCACCACTGACTTTCCGCCGGTAACAAAGCGACTTTCTGCCGCCATTCAGGTGCGCTCACCTGATTCATTGAAATATCATCCAGTGATATATCTCCGGTATGTTCATCAAGATCGGCAAGCGCACGCAGTAGTAATGATTTCCCACTACCTGATGCACCAAAAATAGCCACACATTCACCACTATTAATCTGAATATCAATGGGTCCGCAATGTTGATAATGCAAATTTTTAATCAGCAGATTTTTCAAAAATCAAATACCTTATAACCATAACTCATCTATACTTGATGCTAACAAAGGCATCAAGCTAATACCATGAAATATCTTTACCTGATCATATTATTACTCCTACAAACCTCGGTTAACGCCGAGTCGAAACGCATTGAAGTTTATGCAAGCTCACAATCCTACTGGGATGTCCAAGCGGGTGATACCTTAAGCATTATTGTTCAACACATCATCGCAAAACCCTCTTCTGCACGACAGAAACTGATGAATGAAATTCTTTCTCTTAACCCGGATGCTTTTATTAATGCTAATCCGGATCGACTGAAAGCCGGTACACGGCTCTGGCTACCCAATGGCACAGACGATATCAGAAAACTTTACAGTAACAACAGATATCAAATAAAGAACTACTCGTGGGGACAGGTAATTCAACGCAAGTAATTCATGTATCACTTCGATTTGACCTGGGGACAGGTAATTCAACGCAAGTAAATTCTCTACAACAAACCACGCTCTGCAAAAGACACAATATCATCACCCACCACAAAATGATCCAGCACCCGAACATCCACCAGTGACAGAGCCTCTTTTAATCGTTGAGTAATACGTTCATCCGCTGTACTCGGCTCAGCCACACCGGAGGGATGATTATGGGCAAAAATAATTGCGGCGGCATTATAAGACAGCGCTTTTTTTACCACTTCCCTGGGATGCACACTGGCACCATCAATGGTCCCGCTAAATAACTCTTCATAACAGATCACCCTGTGTCGCTGATCAAGAAACAGGGCAGCAAAAACCTCATGAGCGAAATCACGAAGATGCGCCGCCAGAAACTGCCGTGTTTCACCAGGACTGGTTAAGGCATCACCCCGACTGACATTCTCAAACAGATGACGCCGCCCCATCTCCAGCACCGCCTGCAATAAAGAATATTTGGCAGGCCCCAGCCCCTTGTGTGCACAGAATTCCAGCTGACTGGCATTTAATAGCTGACGCAATCCGCCAAACCCACTGAGCAGGTCGCGGGATAAATCCACAGCGGTTTTACCCTGAATGCCGGTACGCAGAAAAATAGCCAGTAACTCGGCATCCGATAATGCTGCACTGCCCTTTGTCAGCAACTTTTCCCTCGGGCGCTCTTCGGCAGGCCAGTCGGTAATCGCCATGACATTCTCCCTGTCTTTTAGGAGAATTGAGTTTACCCATACAAATTAAACACCACATCAGGCAATCAGAAGACCTTATGTCAGAAAAAGCTGATAACAATCTGATAAAATCAGCCGCATGCAAACATTACTGGGTAAACATATTATTCTCGGCGTCACCGGCGGCATTGCGGCCTACAAATGCGCTGAACTGGTACGCCGCCTTCGGGACGAGGGTGCAGAGGTTCGCGTGGTGATGACACAGTCAGCCACTGAATTTGTCACCCCACTCACCTTTCAGGCGCTTTCCGGCCACCCGGTGCATACCGACCTACTGGATACTGAAGCTGAAGCCGCCATGGGACATATTGAACTGGCCCGCTGGGCGGACGGCATACTCATTGCACCTGCGACAGCCAATATGATTGGTAAACTGGCTCAGGGCATTGCTAATGATCTTCTATCCACCCTGTGCCTGGCTACTGAAGCACCCATCGCTGTCGCACCGGCGATGAATCATATTATGTGGTCTGACAATGCTACACAGGACAACATCGCTACACTGAAAAACCGTCATATCTATATATTCGGCCCGGCCTTCGGTACTCAGGCCTGCGGCGAAACTGGCGAAGGTCGAATGCTGGAAACACATGAACTGATTGAAAAACTCGACAGTCTGTTTTCCCACGAATCACTGTCTAATACTCGCGTTCTCATTACCGCAGGCCCCACCTATGAAGCTATAGATCCGGTTCGCTTTATTGGTAATCGCAGTTCCGGGCGCATGGGTTTTGCCATTGCCCAGGCCGCTATCGAAGCCGGTGCCAAGGTTACGTTGATTGCCGGGCCGGTTAATCTGCAAACACCCCACAAGGTCGAACGTATTGATGTGGAAAGCGCCCATCAGATGTATCAGGCCGTAATGTCACAGGTGGCTGAACATGACATTTTTATTGCCACCGCCGCCGTTGCAGATTATTCACCGATTGAAACCCATGATCAGAAATTAAAGAAAAGCGAGGAAATGCTGAGCATTCATCTGCACCGCAATCCAGACATTCTGGCCGAAGTCGCCGCAATGAATAAACTGTTCAGTGTTGGCTTTGCCGCTGAAACGGAACACTTACAGGACAACGCCCGGAAAAAACTGAAATCCAAGCAGCTGGATATGATTGCGGCTAATCAGGTGGCTAATATGGAAAACCCTGATGAAGACACAGGCTTCAACAGCGAATACAATGCACTGGATGTTTACTGGCCCGAGGGTTATATACAGCTTGAAAAAGCCCGAAAAACTGAACTGGCCAGAAAACTCATTGAATTAATTGCAGAACACTATAAAACAAAACATTAAAAGAACAGACACTTAAAAAGACGGGCTCATGAAAAAAATTCAGTTAAAAGTACTCGATAAACGTATCGGCAATGAAATCCCTTTCCCGGAACATGCCACCGCAGGATCAGCCGGCATGGATTTACGTGCCTGCATCGATGGTCCACTGACACTCAAGCCAGGCGATACAGAACTGATTCCCACCGGCATTGCCATTCATATCGGCGACCCCAAACTGGCGGCAACCATTTTGCCCCGTTCAGGACTGGGCCATAAACATGGCATCGTACTGGGTAATCTTGTGGGACTGATCGATTCAGATTACCAGGGTCAACTCTATGTTTCCTGCTGGAATCGCGGGCAGACAGAATTCACCATCGAAATGGGCGATCGTATTGCTCAGCTGGTTTTTGTTCCTGTAGTACAGGTTGATTTTGAACAGGTTGAAGAGTTCGAAGACACCCAACGGGGTGCTGGCGGCTTTGGCCATTCAGGACATAAATAAATAAGCATCAACAGCAGGATTAGCAATGAGTCATCTCCCAACCAGTATTTTTAAAGCCTATGACATTCGTGGAATAGTCAAAACAGATTTAACCGCCGATGCAGTACGTCAGATTGGACAGGCCTTCGCCTCAGAATCTTTAGCCAGAAACTGTAGCACGGTCGTCATTGCCCGTGACGGCCGATTATCCAGCCCTGAATTATCAAAAGCTCTAGCAGAGGGTTTACAATCGGGTGGCTGTGATGTGATTGATGTGGGCATGGTACCCACACCAGTTTTATATTTTGCTACCCATCATTTAAAAACCGGTACTGGCATTATGATTACCGGCAGCCATAACCCTCCAGAATACAATGGCCTTAAAATGCTCATCGGAGGCGATTCGTTTTTTGGCGACAGCATCCAGCAACTGCGTCAGCGCATTGAAGATGGCGAACTGAATACCGGCAGTGGCTGTTACCGTGAAGAAAATGTGTTACCCACCTATGTCGAAACCATTGTTAATGATGTGAAATTAGACAAACCACTTAACATTGCCGTTGACTGTGGCAATGGTGTCGCCGGTGTTGTCGCTGTCGAGTTATTTAAAAAACTGGGCTGTAATGTTACAGACATGTTCTGCGAGGTTGATGGTAACTTCCCCAATCACCACCCTGACCCCAGCAAACTGGAAAACTTGAAAGATATTTGCAGCAGAATAGAATCTGAACAACTGGATCTGGGTCTCGCCTTTGATGGTGACGGTGATCGCGTCGGCGTCATTGATAACAAAACCAATGTTATCTGGCCTGATCGGCAGATGATTTTATATGCTGAAGACGTCTTATCTCGCAATCCCGGCGCACTGATTATTTATGATATTAAATCCAGTTATCATCTGGGTAATGCCATAGAAAAAATGGGTGGTCAGGCACTGATGTGGAAAACTGGCCATTCATTTATCAAATCAAAAATGAAAGAAAGTGGCGCATTGCTCGCCGGTGAAATGTCAGGTCATATCTTTTTTAAAGAACGCTGGTTTGGATTCGACGATGGTTTATACAGTGCGGCTCGCATGCTGGAAATACTCAGCAAAAAACCGGGCACCGCCGCTGAAATATTTGGCCAGCTTCCAGACAGTTTTAACACCCCTGAACTGCAGATTCATTTTGCCGAAGGCGACCATTATAAATTTATGCAAGCCTTCAAACAAAAAGCACAGTTTGAAGACGCGAACATTTCAACTATTGATGGCATGCGTGTAAACTGGAAAAAAGGCTGGGGACTGATTCGTCCATCGAATACAACGCCCTGCCTGGTATTACGTTTTGAAGCGGAAGATGAAAATACCCTGAAAGACATACAGGAAAAATTCCGCGAGCAAATCTTAAATACCAACAACGAACTTACTTTGCCATTTTAATCTTCTGAGGAAGCATTCTTGGACAATAATAAAGCCAGCAACATTGTAAAAATATTATCGGAAGCCCTGCCCTACCTGCAAAGGCTGAACGGTAAAACCATCGTAATTAAATACGGTGGTAATGCAATGACCGATGAAAAACTTAAAATGGGTTTTGCTCGCGATATTGTTTTATTAAAACAGGTAGGTGTTAATCCGGTTGTAGTTCATGGTGGCGGCCCACAAATTGGTAAATTGCTGGAACAGATTGGCAAGAAATCTGAATTTATCGAAGGCATGCGGGTCACTGACCAGGAAACCATGGATGTCGTTGAAATGGTGCTTGGCGGCCTGGTGAACAAAAACATTGTCACCATGATTAATCAGCAGGGTGGTCGTGCGGTCGGTCTCACTGGCAAGGATGGCGGACTGATTCGGGCCAGGAAAATGGAAATCACCCGCAAAACCCCTGGCCTGGATGTCTCAGAAATTATTGATCTTGGCCATGTCGGCGAAGTCAGCACCATTGACCCCTCGGTGGTCTCCATGCTGGATGATGATGATTTCATCCCGGTAATTGCACCTATTGGCGTGGGTGAAGATGGTGCCTCCTATAATATCAATGCTGATCTGGTCGCCGGTAAGCTGGCCACGGTACTGGGTGCCGAGAAACTCTTATTACTCACTAACACTGTCGGCATACTGGATAAAAATGAAAAACTGCTGACCGGTATTGATGCCAGACAGGTGGACGCCTATATTGCTGATGGCACCATCCATGGCGGCATGCTGCCCAAAGTTAATTGCGCCCTGGATGCGGTGAAGTCCGGTGTGAAAACCGCCCATATTATTGATGGCCGGGTAGAACATGCGGTGTTGCTGGAACTGTTAACAGATGAAGGTGTTGGCACCCTGATGAAGGGCTAGAAGTCGATAAACTTTACAGCCCTAAACTATTGATTTATAAATTGTTATTGATCTATTAAGAATAAATTACCAGGAGAATCCTGGTATTTTGTCGAAATAACATACACTTTTACTTCTCTGCCCCCCCAAACGCATTATAAAACAATATCTTCTCTTAAATATCAATAACTTATATAAATGGCATATTATGTGCTTTAGTAAAAGCTACTGGATATAACTATATAAAAAGTATTTTTACGGATTTTAAAATGAATAAGTCAATTTTAACTTATACCGCTTTATCACTTGCTCTGTTAGCTCCCTTTTCTGCTAACTCTGCCATTGTTCACCTGGGATCAGGCAACACCGTGGACTTCTGGTATGATGATCAAGACGCTGGAACACTCGCCTATGGCACACTGCAAATCAGTGGTGATACCGTATATGCCACACCCACAACATTTGAAACTTCTGCGCTGAATGGTGAAGGTGAAACACTATTCACTAACACCGGTTCTGTTATTGTCGTTGCTAAAGAAGGTTATAGTTTTGCAGGTGTTGATCTTTTAGAAGGCGGCACATATAACACGACAGGAAATGGCACTGTAGATATTGTAAGTTCTCTTCGCGTAATGGATTCAGCTAACATCTTTACTCAAGAAACAAATTTTTTAAATATAAGCGACCTGAGCGCAACAGGCGCCAATACCTGGCAGGGCTCTTTTAGCTATGACATGACAACAGCCATGTGGAATAGCACAAACAGTATTGAGTTAACTCTGACAAACTGGCTCTATGCTACAAGCCCTGACATTGACAGTACTGCTGTCATCAATAAAACACTGGCGGGCTCCAGTATAGGCATGTCAATTACAACTATTCCAGTACCCGCAGCAGTCTGGTTATTTGGTTCTGGTTTAATCGCATTATTTGGTTTTGTTCGCAAACGCAAATAATACCGGGGTTGATGCTGTAATAAAAAAGCCGCTTTGAGCGGCTTTTTTATTTTATAAGTTTTTCTTTCTTAACCAGTCTGCAAACGTCTCTTCACTATAAGTTGTACTGTCCGCCAGGGGTTCAATTATCTCCGCCTGCTGATTAATTTCTGGATAAGGAATTTTTTTCTGTTTACAGTAACGGGTAACTATGGGATGACACCACTCAAACAATAAGCGCTGATAAAGCTCATCATTTATTCGTCT
>JAPHQX010000011.1 GCA_026196035.1 Gammaproteobacteria bacterium | reverse complement strand
TAAAAGGCCTGTTGCATCGGGCTTTAGCGCATAAATTGAACTATATTATTTACTTGAAGCAACTAAATATGCTGAATCTTATGATTCTAGCGGATCAGCATTTAATTATTTTATGAGTTAGTGGGAATTAAGTGGATAGCGAAACTGAGAATAAAGAATCAGAAATGGACTTTCTGGATATCAAGTCAGCTAGTATTCTGATCGTTGATGACGAACCAGTAAATATCAAGCTGGTTGAAAGCGTCCTAAAGGGGCATGCTTACGCTAATATTATTACAACGACTGATCCCAGAGATGTTTTAGGTCTATGTCGCGATAATGAAATAGATTTGATATTGCTGGATTTAAATATGCCACATCTGGATGGTTATCAGGTGATGGACGTGTTGAAGAAGGAACTGGGTAAGCCTGTGCCTCCTGTGCTGATTCTAACCGCTCAGTCCTCCCGTGAATTTAAAAATCGTGCTTTTGAGAGTGGTGCAAAAGATTACGTAACCAAGCCATTTGATGTAAAAGAAGTACTGGCTCGGGTACAAAATCTGGTGCAGGTAGAGCTATTCCATAAATACCTGAAGAATGAAAATAAAGTACTTGAAGAAAAAGTTCAGGAAAGAACCAGTGAAATAAATCAGACAAGACTGGAAATTGTTCGACGTCTGGGTCGTGCTGCTGAATATCGTGATAATGAAACGGGTTTACATATCGTACGTATGAGTAAGATATCTCAGTTGCTCGGTATTGCCTGTGGTATTGATGAGTATCAGGCTGATTTATTGTTAAATGCCAGTCCAATGCATGATATTGGAAAGATCGGTATTCCGGATCATATTTTATTGAAGCCCGGTAAATTTGAGCCAGAAGAATGGGAGATAATGAAAACCCATGCTCAAATAGGAGCAAATATTTTATCTGGTGATGATTCTGAATTATTAGCGATGGCTCGTGAAATCGCATTGAGCCACCATGAAAAATGGGATGGCAGCGGTTACCCTAATGGTCTATCGGGTGAAAAGATTCCTCTAACCGGCAGGATTTGTGCAGTAGCCGATGTTTTTGATGCGCTAACATCTGCAAGGCCCTATAAAAAAGCCTGGGCAATTGATGATGCAGTTAAATTTATGAATGAACAAAGTGGTTCACACTTTGATCCAGCTTTGATAGAGCATTTTAATCATTTACTGCCTGATATTCTGAAAATCAAAGCTGATTTTTCTGAGCCTGAAGAGCTGGATGGAACAGACTTAAGTTAAAAGTATAAAATCCTTTAGAAAATAAAATTTTAACCAAGGTTATTTATGGATATTCTGGTTGTTGATGATTACAAGATGAACAGGGAGCTGCTGGTTAGTTATCTGGGGCGTAAAGGACATAATGTAATTGAGGCCGAAAGTGGCAGTGAGGCACTTGAGGCCTGTCAGTCAATCATTCCGGATTTGATTCTTATGGATATCATGATGCCGGGCCTGAATGGTTATGAAACGGTTAAGGCCATCAGGGACTTAGAAAAGGAAATAAGAATCCCGATTGTTTTTGTATCTGCAATTAAAGCAGAAGATGGAATGGCTGAGGCAATAAGTTCAGGTGGTGATGATTATATTTCCAAGCCGGTAAACTTCGAGATACTTGATGCAAAAATAAGTGCGCATGGACGAGTTCTGGAAATTAATAAACAGTTAAATGAAGCGGTAAAGGGGCTACGTCTTTATAATCAGAAACTATATGAAGAGCAGCAGCTTGTAGAGCATATTTTTGCCCATGCTCTAAGAAATTCATGCCTTGATCCCAGGTTCATCAATTACAAAAATCGCCCCTGTGAACAATTTGATGGTGATGTATTTCTGGCTGAAAGAAGTCCGAATGGCGATTTGTATGTTTTGATGGGTGACTTTACGGGGCACGGATTACATGCTGCTGTTGGTGCTCTGCCCGTTTGCCAGACTTTTTTTGCTATGACAAGAAAGGGGCTTGGCTTGAAAATGATCATCTCTGAGATTAATAAAAATTTACAAATGCTTTTTCCTCCAAATGTATTTATGTGTGCATCTGTTATACAGGTTGAGAAGGACGCAGGTATTTTAAAATCATGGATTGGTGGAATGCCTGTAACGATATTGCATAATAATAAAACAGGTGAGATGAGAAGTATTCCAAGTCAACATATGCCCTTGGGTATTCTCGCAGAAAATGAATTTGATGATTCTATTGAAGAAGTAAATGTATCTGATTTTGAAAAATTATATCTTTGTTCTGATGGCATAGTGGAAGCTAGAGATAAAGATGGTCATGAATATGGTATTGATCGTTTGATTAAGAAATTGAATGAAAAGCATGACAATGTATTTGACATTATTTTTAATGATGTTGATGCTTTTACTGAGGGAAAACAGCAGGAGGATGATATGACGTTGGTAGAAGTGAACTGTGGAGTGCTGACAGCTCTGATTGATTAATGTTGTTTGTTGTTATGGAATGCTGATGGTTTTATAACGGCTGATTTTTATATTTTTATCCCAGAATGATTTTGATAAGCCGGCTTTTAATTTTAAATGATCAATAAACTCTTTTGGGTCATGCAGGCTTTCCCACACTGAAGGCAGAAAAGTGCCTTTATGTGTGCCATGTTCAAGAATTAATCCATCAATTCCTGGCTGTATCTTGTTAATTAAATCTTCTTCAGAAGCAAACTCAAGTGCTTTGGCAGGTGTGAGAATTGAAATGTGGATATCCAGTAATGGTTCTTCCTGTTGTGTGATCGGTGGAAATCTGGAGTCCTGAAAAGCTGCTGCAAATGCATGATCTGATACATCTTTTACAAGGGGTTGATAGGCAGTGAGTGTGCCGATGCAGCCACGTAATTGATGGTTAATATCGAGGGTGACAAAAGTGGCTGCATTTTGTTGCAGATGTTGAGGGTAGTCGTTTATATTAATCTTTAGTGGCTGATTGTTCTTTAAGCCAGAAGCTATAGATTTTTGTGCGATATCCAGTAGTGTTTCCCTGTCATGGACTGTTAATTCAATTGAAGACATAAGCACCATATCCTACAACGCGATCTTTTGTTCCAGCTGTGTCGCCAGAGTTTCTAAGATCAAGGGTTTTTCCGTGCAACCCTTTCTGTTTTGCAAGCTTTAAAAAACCGTTGACTGGATTTCGTCCGCAGGCCATTTCATATTGTATTTTTTCAGGCTGTAAATTTTCAATGGCGTGTGATGTTTGCTGATCCAGTTTATGAGCTGTCGTATATGAATGATAGTGGCTCAGGTCTGAACTGATGACTATGAGTGTTTCCGGGCCACCCCAGATTTGCTCCAGAACTTCTGCGACATCTTCTGCGCTTGCGTCGCCAACCACCAGAGGTATTAGTTGAAAATCATCCAGTACCGTTTGTAAAAAAGGTAAATGAACTTCGAGGCTATGTTCCTGTGCATGAGCCTCATCCATCAATCTTACCTGTGGCAGGCCTGATATCTTATTTAAACTGGTTTGATCAATGCTAATTGATCCAAGGGGTGTAATAAATTCAGTCGATGTGGGTGCTGCAAGCCCGTTAAAAGCAACTCTGTGTGATGGGCCAAGTAAAACCACTTTTTTTATGGTGGCGTGAACAGGCAACAGGTTGATGTAGGCGCTGGCTGCTATTGGGCCAGAATATATATAGCCGGCGTGAGGTGCAATAAGTGCCTTCGGTGGATCTCCAGCAGGTCTAACTGCAGACAGAAAACCGTCTACATCCTGTTGTAACTGAGTTCCGTCATCGGAATAAAATAAACCGGCGACAGCAGGGGGTCTAATATGGTTCATTTTGAACTCGCTATTGGCAAAGTCCTGATGTGTATCATGAATAAATATGGGGACTTATTTTATAATTGCAATTAAATAAAACGTCACCATCTACTTAATAAGAGGTGATCCCCGATGGATGCGTTCACTATAGCAACAAAATACTGGCATAAACTTGATGATAATCGAGTTCAGTGTGATTTGTGTCCGAGATTTTGTAAATTAAAAGAAGGTCAGCGTGGTCTGTGTTTTGTTCGCGCTAATGAAAATGACCAGATAGTATTAACCACCTATGGTCGTTCCAGCGGTTTTTGTGTTGACCCCATTGAGAAAAAGCCACTGAATCACTTTCTGCCGGGTACGCCGGTGCTGTCCTTTGGTACGGCGGGATGTAATCTGGCCTGCAAATTCTGCCAGAACTGGGATATCAGTAAATCACGTGAGATTGATACTCTGGCCGATGCAGCTTCGCCTGAGAAAATTGCAGAAACAGCTGAAAGCTTGAACTGCCGTAGTGTGGCATTTACCTATAATGATCCGGTTATTTTTCTTGAGTATGCAGTTGATGTGGCCGCTGCGTGTCGTGCAAAAGGTATAAAAACGGTTGCCGTTACAGCAGGATATATCTGTGATGAGCCAAGAGTCGAGTTTTACAGAGCGATGGATGCGGCAAATGTTGATTTAAAGGCATTTACTGAGGATTTTTATTACAAATTAACCGGCGGGCATTTGCAGACTGTTCTGGATGGGCTGAAATACCTAAAGCATGAGACAGATGTCTGGTTTGAGCTGACAACCCTGCTGATTCCCGGAAAAAATGATTCCGATGACGAACTTGATAAAATGACCCGCTGGGTAGTTGATGAGCTGGGTCCTGATGTGCCCATGCATTTCACTGCATTTCACCCCGACTGGAAAATGCAGGATATCCCTGCAACCCCTGAAACAACCCTGACTCGAGCACGTAAAATAGCTATAGATAATGGTGTCAGGTATGCCTATACCGGTAATGTGCACGATAAGGCAGGAGAAAGTACTTATTGTCATCATTGTGGTGCTATTTTGATCGGCCGTGACTGGTATGAGTTGAGTGAATGGAATCTGGATGCAAATGGCTGTTGTCAGAAATGCGCGACTCAACTGGCCGGTGTTTTTGAAGAAACTGCAGGAACCTGGGGTTCAAAACGCTTACCCATTAGAATGACTGGCTAAAGCTTATGATTTTATGAGGTTTTTTAAGTCGAGTGGCTTTTCATTTCGAGTAAAAAACATCTGCTTTTGCTCCATCTTTAAGCGGAAATGAGTTATTCTTTGCCTATTGGCTAGTCAATACAGGATTCATGCTTGAGTAAAGGTACTTTGTATATAATTTCTGCACCTTCCGGCGCAGGTAAAACCAGTCTGGTACGAGAGCTGGTCTCTAATTTGGATGATGTGGTTGTTTCTGTTTCTCATACTACGCGAGCGATGCGTGATGGCGAGCAGGATGGCGTGGATTATCATTTTCTGGATAAAAATAGGTTTCTTTCCATGGTGGAACATAGTGCATTTCTGGAGCATGCCAAGGTTTTCGATAATTATTACGGCACCTCGCAGCAGCATGTTGAGCAGCAATTGCTGAGTGGGAAAAGTGTGATTCTCGAAATTGACTGGCAGGGTGCTCGTCAGGTCAGGCGCTTGATGCAGGAAAGTCAGAGTATATTTATTGTACCGCCTTCAAGAGATGCCTTAAGGGAGCGGTTACAGAATCGTGGTCAGGATGCTGATGATATTATTGATCGTCGTATGCAGGATGCAGTAAATGAAATGTCGCATTATGCAGAGTTTGATTATCTGATTGTGAATGATGATTTTGATCAGGCGCTGAACGAATTGAAATGCATAATCAAGGTGAATAGTTTGAGACAGATACGTCAGGAACAAAACCTTGAGAAACTACTTATAGAATTACTTAATTAAGAGGAATAATAATGGCTCGTTTAACAGTAGAAGATTGCCTGCCAAATGTAGATAACCGTTTTCATCTGGTTCTGGTGGCATCAAAGCGTGCACGTCAATTAGCCATGGGTGCGGATGCGCTTGTATCGATTGACAATGATAAGCCGACTGTACTTGCTTTGCGTGAAATAGCAGAGGGTAAAGTAGGACCAGATATCCTTGATGAAGTCAGTGCGCAGGAGCATGCGATTGAAGGCGGCACCTCTGAAGAGGAAGTTAGTCAGGAAATCTAAATACCATGAAAGATTTTGTTAGACACTCCTTAGCAGTTAATAAAATTATCTGTTTAACAAAATCTGGAAATTTGTTTTCTGTTCATGTACATATAATTGAATGAGCATGGTAATTAATCCCGATAAAATTACAGAGAACAATGCAAACTTATATGAGGATCCCTCCCGGTTTCTGATTTCAGATCTTTGTCAGATAGTAGAAGATTATATGAATGAAGAGCAGGTGAGGGAGATTTATAATTCCTATCTGTTTAGCGCCCAGGCCCATGAAGGCCAGTATCGAAAAACCGGCGAACCTTATATCTATCATCCCATTTCCGTTGCCCGGATTCTTGCAGAAATGCATATGGATTCAAAAAGTATCTCCGCCGCTATATTGCATGATGTTATCGAAGATACCAAAGTAACCAAAGAAAATATTGCAGAAACGTTTGGCGATGATGTGGCTGAATTAGTTGATGGTGTCAGTAAGTTAACTCATATTCAGTTTAAAAATAAAAAAGAACAACAGGCTCAAAATATACAGAAAGTTTTATTAGCTATGACACGAGATATACGGGTCATTATGATAAAGCTGGCTGACCGGCTGCATAATATGCGTACGCTGGGTGTTATGCGGCCCGAGAAAAAGCGTCGTATAGCCAGAGAAACATTAGAAATATATGTGCCGATTGCGAATCGTTTAGGCATTAATACCTTGAGGCTTGAGTTAGAGGATCTTGGGTTTCGCGCCGTGTATCCAATGCGCTACAGAGTGCTTGAGCATATGATTTCTCATGCAAGTGGTCACAGAAAAGAGGTGATTAGTAAAATTCATGCGGCATTAACCAGCCGACTGGATGAAATGAAAATTGATGCAGGTGTCATAGCCAGAAGAAAACACGCATTTAGTTTATATAAAAAAATGAAGGATAAAAATCTGGCGTATAAAAACATTTTTGACGTTTATGGTATTCGGGTCGTCGTGGATAGCGCAGATGATTGTTATCGTGTACTAGGTCTTGTGCATAATTTATTTAAGCCGGTTGCCGGGAAGTTCAAGGACTATATTGCAATTCCGAAAGAAAATGGTTATCAGTCATTGCATACCGTTATGTTCGGTCCTCATGGTATTCCGCTGGAAGTTCAAATTAGAACATCAGAAATGGATATGTTTGCCGAATCGGGAATTGCTGCACACTGGTTATATAAAGAAAATAGTCAGCAAGGTGTTTTTGATGTTCATACCAGAACGAGAGAGTGGTTGACGGGTTTGCTGGAAATGCAGCAGAGCGCCGGTGACTCTGTAGAGTTTCTTGAAAATGTAAAAGTTGATCTATTTCCAGATGAGCTATATGTTTATACACCAGGTGGTGACATTGTAAAATTACCGCGTAATTCGACACCAGTCGATTTTGCATATTCAGTGCATACGGATGTTGGTCATACCTGTGTTGCCTGTAGGCTGGATAATCGTTTTGCCCCACTTAATACGCCTTTGTATAGTGGGCAGACAGTTGAAATAATTACATCAAAATCCTCTCGACCTAATCCTGCATGGCTAAATTATGTTGTAACAGCCAAAGCCCGAGCTAATATTCGTAATTACCTTAAAAATATGCGTGCTGATGAAGCGGTGATGCAGGGTCGTCGATTATTATCTCGTTATCTTGTAGACAGAAAGAAAACATTTGATGATTTGCCCGGTGATACATTTGACGAGTTATTAAATGAATATGGTTATGAGACAGTTAATGAATTGCTGGAAGATATTGGACTGGGTAATCGACCAGCCAGTTTGATTGTACGTCGATTATACCCTGAAGATGGAAGCATGAGTGATAGTCAGCCTTCTGAAATGAAATCATTAACACCGCTTGATATCAGGGGTACAGAAGGCATGGTGGTTTCATATGCAAAATGCTGTTATCCAATACCTGGTGATCATATAGTTGGCATACTGAGTAAGGGGCGTGGAATTGTTATTCATCAGGATGGATGTAAGAATATTGCATCTGATCGATTAGCGGATAGTGCGATAGATGTTAAGTGGGCAGAGGAAGTTAAAAATGAGTTTTCCTGCATGACGTATCTTGATGTGCGTAATGAGCGTGGAGTACTGGCAAGACTGGCAACTATTATATCTGATGAATCTGCAAATATAGAACATGTAGAAGTAGATGATAAAGATGGTGTCACTACAACGATTTCATTTTTGATTGCATTACAGGGTAGAAGTCATCTGGCAAGAATAATGCGCAGACTCAGGAGTGTACCTGCAGTATTAAAAATTTGGCGTAATTAAATAAAAGAAGAGTGATAATGAAAAAAGAAATTATTTCTACTGAGAAGGCACCTCAGGCTATAGGTACATATTCGCAGGCTGTGAAGGTAGATAATACAGTTTATATATCAGGACAAATACCTTTAATCCCTGAAACAATGGAGTTACTTGAAGGTAGTGTTGAAGAGCAGATTCATCAGGTATTTAAGAACTTACTAGCTATTGTTCAGGCGGCTGGTGGTGAGCTGGCTGATATAGTTAAACTTAACGTCTTTCTGACAGATTTAAGTAACTTTCCTACTGTTAATCAGGTCATGGCTGAATATTTTTCAGAACCTTATCCTGCGCGCGCCGCAATTGGTGTCGCCGCATTACCAAAAGATGCTGCTGTTGAGATGGATGCGGTAATGATTTTGGATAAGTAACAGATAACCGAAATTGATGTGACTACAGTTGCTTCGGATAAAATACCATCTGTATTAAGTTTTAAGGGTGTCGGCCCGAGAATAGCCGAGAAATTAGAAAAACTTGGTATAGAAACACTTCATGACGTTTTATTTTACCTTCCATTTCGCTATGAGGATAGAACCAGGGTTGTAGCTATTGGAATGTTGCGACCAGGCATGTCTGCCGTCGTTGAAGGTATCATTGAATATACACAGATTGCATTTACACGCCAGGGAAGAAGCCGAAGAATGTTATTGTGTCATTTATCTGATGGAACAGGCAGTATTTTATTACGCTTTTTCCATTTTAATAAGCAACAGCAAAATCGATTAGAGAAAGGTATCAGAGTAAGATGCTTTGGTGACGTTAGATTTGGAAGTGCATCAAAGGAAATGATTCATCCTGAAACCCAGGTGATAGATGGCCGGCTTTCTGAAATGGAAGATTCACTCACCCCAGTTTATCCTTCTGCTGAAGGTGTTCATCAAACATTATTAAGAAAGATAACTGCTCAGGCAATTGATTATTTAGATGAAGAAGATTGTTTGCAGGAATTATTGCCAGACAATATTTTAGACAAGTATCAAATGCCACTATTATCCAGTGCAATCAGATACATTCACCGGCCTCCAGCTGATGCTGATCAAAAAAAACTATCTGAAGGTAGGCAACGTCTGGCATTTGAAGAGTTATTGGCTCAACATTTAAGTCTTATGTCTGTTAGAAAGCAGATAAGTAAATGTAATTCATTTGTTTTAAAATCAGAAAATGATTTAATTGATGAATTTATAAGGCGTCTTCCATACCATCTGACTAATGCGCAACTAAATGTAATAAAGACAATCATATCTGATCTTGATGGCTCAAGCCCTATGATGCGTCTTGTACAGGGTGATGTGGGTTCAGGTAAAACAGTGGTTGCCGCAGTTGCCTGTTTGAAGGCAATACAGGCTGGTTATCAGTCAGCATTGATGGCACCGACAGAAATTCTTGGAGAACAGCATTATCAAAATTTTATTAGCTGGTTTGAGCCGTTGGGAATAAATGTTGTCTGGTTGTCGGGCAAAACAAAGGGGAAATCCAGAGAACAGGTTCTAAATTTGATTGAGTCGGGTCAGGCTACAATGATCATTGGTACTCATGCATTGTTTCAAAAGGACGTGAATTTTAAAAATCTGGCAATTGCTGTTATTGATGAGCAACATCGATTTGGTGTTCACCAGCGTCTCGCTCTAAGAGAGAAAGGCATGAATAATATTCCTCATCAATTAATAATGACAGCAACACCTATACCAAGAAGTCTGGCGATGACGGCTTATGCTGATCTTGATTATTCTGTAATAGATGAATTACCGTCTGGGCGAAAAGTGATTAAAACGGTTATTATTTCAGATGATAAAAGGCCTGAAGTCATTGAAAGCGTAAGAAAATCATCAAAAAAAGGTAATCAGATCTACTGGGTTTGTACACTTATTGAAGAATCTGAAGCAATACAGTGCCAGGCAGCTGAAGACACAGCTGTTTTGCTGGAGGAATTATTGCCTGAATTAAAGGTAGCTCTGGTGCATGGTCGAATGAATGCGAATGATAAGCAGGCGATTATGCAGTCTTTTAAGGAAGGTGAAATTGATTTACTGGTAGCCACTACGGTGATTGAAGTAGGCGTGGATGTACCAAATGCAACTTTAATGATTATAGAAAATGCTGAACGACTTGGTCTGGCGCAATTACATCAATTACGTGGTCGTGTTGGACGAGGTAGTGAGGCAAGTCATTGTCTTTTAATGTACAAAAAGCCATTAGGTAAGCAGGCAAAACAGCGATTATCCATAATGAGAGAGTATAATAGTGGATTTGATATAGCGAAAAAAGATCTTGAATTGAGAGGCCCAGGTGAAGTCCTGGGAACTCGACAGACAGGTGAAATGGAATTTCGGATAGCTGATATTTTAAGAGATGAATATATGATTGATGATGTAAAAGAAGTAGCAACAGAGATGCTAAATAAGCATTCTGACCGAATTCATCTTTTGATAAGACGATGGCTGGGAAAATCGGATAGATATGGTGAAGTTGGATAAGTTGTATTGTACTTTGTCAGATAGAGATTAAAACAGAAATGTCAGGTTACAGAACAAGATTAAGATGGCGTAGACGTGAGCAGGACTTAATTTCAAAAGTCTCTCCAGAGTTTAAGCGTTGGTTGTATGATGATTCATCATTAACGGCAAAGATTATTGATGCCTGTGGTGGAAAATTTCGAGTAGAAGTTTTATCGGAAATGCGAACAACGCCAACACCAGATGAAATACAGGCATTAGGTCTACGATATAGAAGCCATGCAATTATTAGACAGGTTTTGTTGTATTGTGATGATACGCCCTGGGTATATGCACGATCTGTTATTCCTATGACAACTTTAATTGGCCCATTGAGGCGATTATCAAAATTAGGTAACAAGCCTCTGGGAGCAATATTGTTTTCAAATAAACGTATTATTAGAAGCCATATGGAAATTACAGGACTGGATTCAGAGCATCCCTGTTATAGATGGACACGACATTCAGGCAATGAATTAATACCAGGGCGACGTTCTATTTTTAGTTTATATAAAAAAAATGTTCTGGTGAGTGAGTTTTTTTTACCAAAGATAGTAGGGAAATAAAAGAGGTTCCAGCTTATGCAGGAATAATGATTCTTAAAAAAAGATTAATTATTTCATCAACAATTTCATCAATAGTCATATCTGTAAGTCGTTCAGTTGAATTAAGGCACTTAAGTAATAGTACCTCTCGAATCATACCCTGATAGATCAGAGCAGCAGCTTCAACATTCATGGCTTTTATTTTTCCATGATTAATCAGTTCAGTCAGATTGTATTCGATATAATCAGTGAAACTTTTCCATCGATTGAGAAAGAACTCCTGGCTGGCAATATTGCCTTCGAGGTGAGAATGCATTTCCATTTTTAATAAATCAGGCTGATTTACAATGCTATTAACAAAGACACGTGTCATGCCACGAAGTACCTGTTCGAAACCAATGTCATCAGCAACAACAGTTTCTACGTAACTTTCACGTGTACATGAAAATTCGTGTAATACGGCTTCATATAATTCATCTTTAGATTTGAAATGTCGATAAAGTATGGCCGGGCTAACCCCAACTTCCCTGACAATTTCATCAATTGAGACACCGTGAAATCCGCTACGAGCAAATAAATGCTTAGCGGCCTCAATGATAGAGGCTCTGCGCTCCTCTGCAGATAATCGTTTCGTGGTTGAAGCTTCCTGCATAATAGAATGGATATAAAAAAAGCAGGCACCAATCAGTGCCTGCTTTTTTAAAAATCAATTAAGATTTTTTGATCATGAATTCAAAAGCACCACCAGCTTCAGCGCTAGACAGTAATTCATTACCAGTTTGTTTGCAGAAAGCTTCAAAATCTTTTACTGAGCCTGGGTCAGTAGCAACGATTTTTAATACCTGACCACTAGTCAGTTCACCAATAGCTTTTTTTGCACGAAGAATTGGAAGAGGACAATTTAAGCCTTTGGCGTCTAATTCAGCATCGAAACTCATGGAAGTTTCTCCTATTTTGTATATATTAAAATTAAATATCGGATCTTGTTAGTGATCGTTAACTTACAATAATGCTAAAATTTAACTTTGTCAATATTGAGCAAGATTTAATCTATTGATATTTTGTAAATAAGGAATTTGATTTACTATTTATGCTCGTCATTTCAATGAGTTAGAGGGTTATTTTAAGTGTCACAGATGAGTTTATGTCATTGCGGAAGTGGACTTCAGATTGAGACGTGCTGCTTACAGTATATTTCAGACGGTCAAAAAGCACCTACTGCTGAGGCTTTAATGAGGTCTCGTTATACTGCATATGTTATGGGTGATGAGGCATATTTGAGGGCAAGCTGGCATGAGACAACATGTCCTGAAAGTCTGAATTTGAAACAGGCAGATATTCAATGGACTGGCTTGAGTATTTGTAAAATACTGGGAGGCAGGGCAGGCGATCAGCGTGGTGTGGTTGAATTTATCGCAAAATATAATGTGTCAGGAAAATCAGCCCAGATTCATGAATCAAGTCGTTTTATCAATCAGTCTGGGCGCTGGTTTTATGTAGATGGCGATTTAATCAGTGAAAATACAGTTGCCCGAAATGCAGCCTGTTCATGTGGTAGTGGAAAGAAGTTTAAACGTTGCTGTGGAAAAGCTTAAGTAAGCTATTTGTTGTTTAGATGGATATCTCCATTATCATCAACCAGTAATCCGACTGATTTAAGGCCTATCCCGTTACAAGGGCCGTGGACACATAATCCTGATTCAATAGTGAAAATTGCACCATGCACTGAACATTGAATAAATGTTTTATCAATATTCAGAAAGTCATTATCCTGCCATTCAAGATTAACGCCTGCATGAGGACATTTATTGATATAGCCAAAAACCTGATTATCTTTTTTTACAATGAACACCGGTAGTTCAAGATCAAAACCCATGGCGCCCGGGTCAGTTAGATCATTAATATGACACAATTTTTCAGACATCAAAAATATCCAGATTAGTTAAACCATCTTTTGTGCATTTTAATCCAGCTAGCTTACATGCGTAAATAAGAGATTCATTAATATTAAGCTTGTTTAACTGTGCATGAATAAAGCCGGCATTGAATGTGTCACCTGCCCCAATAGTATCTATAGCTTTATCAATATAAAAAGCGGAACTAAAGAATTCCTGGCTATTATGGATTGCAAATGCACCTTCTGTCCCCCAGGTGCATATCAGTAATTTATCCGGATAAATAGAGTTAAAGTGTTTTAGACAGTCGCGTGCTTCTGAAAAGTTTCGTGATTCAGCAAATGGCCGGGAGAAAAAAATAATATCAGCTAAGGGGATAAGGCTATCAATATTATCCCTGTCTTTTTCTATTTCGACTGAAATAGATTTGTTAAAACCGTGAGATTTTTTCATCATCTCGCTGGTATCACGTATATTTCTGCCTTCAAAATGAAACCAGTCGATAGTATTTAATAGGATTTTATCGAACTGAGTAAAAGATAATTCAGGTAAATCTCGATAGTGAATAATGCTACGAGATGCATTTTGAATATTGATTGTAATGTATGAGGTTGGGCTGGTATAAGCCCTTGATGTGCCGAGAATAGCAAGTTTGATATTGTTTTTGTCTAGATCCTTGCTGAGGAATTGTCCTGATGTATCAGTTGGCAGGTTAGTAGCTAATGTACAGCTATGTTTAAGCTGACTCAGGATTGTTGCTGTATTCGAGGCATTGCCACCGCGTCTGATTTTCTGATTGAGTGCACGTATTTCAGAGTCTTCTTTGGGGTATGAATCAACATAATTGATAATATCGAGTACAACTATGCCGGTAAGCAGAATATTAGACATATTATAAAATACAGTTAGATAAAAATATTGTCAGGTGAGCGTAATACTGATGAAGTATGTCATAATCAGCACAGGCAACCAACTATCAAAGATTACCTTATGTCCGTTGATACTGTAGTTATATTATTACTGGCTATTTTAATTATCCTGATGATAGCTATCGTAGCGTTTATTATAAAACTTAATCGTATCTCTACGGATACTCGTTATCATTATGCCAGAGAAAATGACACTTCTAATGATGTGCGTGCAGAACTAACCAGAGCAAGAGAGCAGCAATTAGAAAGACATGCTGAGCTACAGCAAAGTATAGAGCGTCGTCTGGCAGAGATGGCTGAACACCAGTCAGATCGATTTTCACGATTTAGTGAAAGCACCCAAAATACACTACATCAACATCGACAGGGCTTTGAAGAACGTCAGTTAGAAACTTTAAAAATACAGCAGGAAAACCTTAGTCAGGGAATAAATAATGTTCAACAGCAGGTGACCGATGCGTTAACTCGTTATGGTGATGAGCTGGGTAAGCGAATGGATGCCCTGTCACAGACAACAGATCAGCGTTTAAAAGATATAAGTGGCCAGGTTGAAAAACGGTTGAGTGAAGGCTTTGAAAAAACAACAGCAACCTTTACAGATGTACTGAAAAGACTGGCGCTTATTGATGAGGCGCAAAAGAAGATTGCCGAATTATCCGGTAATGTAGTGAGCCTGCAGGAGGTACTGGCTGATAAGCGTTCACGTGGCGCATTTGGTGAAGTGCAGTTATCTGCGCTTGTTAGAAATGTTATGCCAGAAAATAGCTTTGAGTTTCAATACTCTTTGCCAAATGACACGCGGGCAGACTGTATGTTATTTCTTCCTCAGCCGACCGGTAATATTGCTATAGATTCCAAGTTTCCACTGGAGTCATTCAGAAAGATGACGGATATTCATATTGTGGATTCTGAGCGTCAGCTTGCTGAGCGCCAGTTTAAGCAGGATATACGTAAGCATATAAAGGACATAGCAGGAAAATATATCTTGCCAGGTGTCACCTCCGATGGGGCGGTTATGTTTATACCGGCTGAAGCCGTTTTTGCCGAGATTCACGCTCATTTTTATGATCTGGTTGAGGAAGCACAAAGAGCGAAGGTATGGCTGGTTTCACCAACCACTTTAATGGCCGTTTTAACAACAGCCAGAGCGGTTTTAAAAGACTCGGCAACCCGTCAGCAGGTTCATATTATTCAGGACCACCTGATGGCTTTATCGAAAGATTTCGATAGATTTAAGGTTAGAATGGGTAATTTGAGCAAACATATTCATCAGGCTCAAAAAGATGTTGAGGACGTCAATACTTCAGCACGAAAAATCAGTAATCGCTTCGAGAAAATTGAAAAAGTTGAAATATTGGATGAAGATTCAGCTATATTACTTGAAGGATCTGATTCTGATGATCAGGATAATAATAAGACACCCGTATAAGTAATGCAGGTTTTTGAAAGGGCTGGAAATAATATGGTTGATCATAGTGAGCGTCGGCAAGATGAGCGTTTTAATGCGCCTGACGATCTAAGTTTACAAATTGTTTTTTCATCTGAGAATCCGGGCTTGTTAGGCAAAACTATTGATAGTTCTGCAATTGATATTTCTGCCTCAGGAATAAAGATATTATTCCCTCATACCCTTAAGAAGGATAGTGTTCTGGATATGTGGGTTACATTGAAAGGGCAAAATAAGAAATTCTTTCTAACGGGTAATGTTCGTTGGTGTACAGAACTGGAAATTGAGGGTACTTTTCAGGTAGGAGTAGTCTTTAGAGAGAGGACTGATACGGTAACTGACTTCACTGAATGGCGAAAATTAGTTAAAACATTTAAATAAAATTATAATTCTGGCTTTAGTTGCAGATATTATAAATCAAATATGAAAAACTGTATTTTTTGCAAAACAATCTCTCGTCCAGAATTCATCATAGTCGCGATTACAGTATCAGCGATTTATTTTTTATTCTGGACCTGAATACGGGGTTTCTTTGTACAGGCTTTCAAATTCCAAAAAACCATCATCATCTTCACTGCGTCTGTTAGCACCTGATCGGCAGTCATAGAGTAATGATTCAAATCTAATACGGTAGCGCCTGTTCCCCGGGCTGCGTCGAGGATGTTTGGCATGACGTCGCTCACTACCGGTTATGTAGAGAAAGCCCTGATTAATAGAATATTCATTTGTCATTTTTATATCTCCTTTTCTACTAATAGGCTGTGGTGCTGTTGATGTCAATTTTCAGAACTATAGTTTGGCTATAACTTAAATATTGGTTTCTTGTTATTTAGTCATAAATGTAGAGATTTTATTTATCAGCAGCGGTTGTTTCAAAGAATATAATAAACTATGGATAGTACGCTTAATTAGATATTAAGCTGTATATTCAATGAGTTAGGTGCATAGAAAGTATCAGGAGTTATTTTGCTATTTTAATTGGTATGAAAATGGTGGTGTATGAGAAGGTTTGCTTTGCCTGGATATTTAAAGTAAAAATAGATATATCAAGCATGCATGCAGGAGGATCAGATATGGTCAACAAACACCCGGTTATTGCGGTAACAGGCGCTTCTGGTGCAGGTACTACTGTTGTTCAGCAGGCTTTTAAAGAAATTTTCAGGCGACAAAACATAAATGCAGCATTTGTTCATGGCGATAGCTTTATGAAATATGAAATGCTGGAAATGAAAAAACATATCCAGCTAGCAGAACAGAATGGTAAGTCAGTTAGCTGTTATGGTCCTGAGTTGAATGATTTTGATAAGCTAGAGGCCTTATTTAAAGAATATAAAGAAACAGGCAAGGGTCAGACTCGTCGGGTCGTGAGTAGTGAAAATTATAAAAAATTTAATCAGCCAGCGGGCACATTCACTGAATGGTCTGATATTCCGGACAATACAGATTTGTTGTTTTATGAAGGTATGCATGGTGGTGTAGTTTCAAACACCTGGACACGAAGAAAAATGAGCGAGTCTCATAATCCACTGGTTAAGAAAGAAAGGCGGGGAAAACGCGAAAATACCGGTTTTGATGTGGCTCAGTATGTGGATTTTTTGATTGGTGTTGTACCCGCTATTAATCTGGAGTGGATTCAGAAAATACATCTTGATACTAACAGTAGAAAGCTATGTCCAGAAGATACAACCACCACTATATTGAATCGATTACAGGATTATATTCATTTTATAGTTCCCCAGTTTTCAATAACGGATATAAATTTTCAGCGCGTACCTGTAGTCGATACTTCTAATCCATTTATTGCCAGAGATGTTCCAACTGAGTCAGAAAGTATTGTTGTTATTCGCTTCAGAGAACCGAAAAAATATGATTTTCCCTATCTGCTTAAGAGAATCAATAAATCATTTATGTCGCGACGTAATACGATGGTTATACCGGGTGGTGAGATGAAGCATGCAATGGATGTGATATGTTCGCCTATGATAGAAGCATGTTGTGGGCGTCTATATAAAGTTTAGTTAGGATTTTTACCTATTCTTGTTTCATCATACTGGCCTTTTTTTCCTGTCAGTGAAATACTGTCATTGGCTTCAGAATTAGTATTCTTTTTTTGTGTCGATTCATTTTTTAATTTAACAGTCAGCTTTTTCATGGGTTTTTTTTCATAATCAGAAACATGTGATGTTGGGGGCGTATACAATATGTATCCAATTCCAGCGGCAGCTAGAGCAAGCGTTACTGTAAGTTTAATTGTTAGAGCAGTATTAGGGTTCATGTGTTATCAAGCTGTAGTATCAATCATCTGACCAGTCGGTTCCCTGTGAGTCTGGGTATTTGATTTGTTTAAACGTATTTTATTACGGCGATTGTTGATCTGACGTCTGTCGAATAAAATTTTAATGTTTTTTTTACGCCTGTCATTATTAAATCGGCGTTCTGTAAAAGTAACCCGATGTTTATTTTTATCCGTTTCATCTGTTTGTGGAAAATGTATTTGGCCACGTTTTCTAATATTAGAGAACGGAGCTAATGATCTTCTTATTGATGGGATATTTGCCATAATTTAATTTACTTGCGCCTGTAAGTATATTAATCGGCGCTTATATAAAAAACTTTAGCATCAACATCTGAATAGAATATTCTACAGCCTTCCCTGGCAAAATAAATCTTAATTAATCAGTTTGATAAAGAAATTCAGGTATGTTGATTTTTTCCAGTTTATGATTCAGGAAACGGTGTTTCCCACCCGTATTAAATTTAACCACTGCAAATCCGTAATCACTTATCTGATCGACAGTTACTTCCTGTCCTGTGCTTTTGACACGAACCCGCTCGCCAATGGCTAGATGTTTGATTTCGTTCAACATTTATATTCTCCCAAAACTTATTATTTTATGACTCGGGGAGTCTCACAATTGCAATTTCATTGAATTACAGTACAAAGTTAGTCCAGTTTATAACATAAATCAAGTATCTTTATGTTTTTATTGGTTTTTTATATTTTTACTTTGTTGTCAGGGAGAATTTCAGGTATTTGAGCGGTTCTTTCAGGAGGGTTTTTGGGCTGGACAGGGGGCATGCGGTTGCTTAAGCGGGTATATTGATTCTCCATTAGCTGCTGGTAGATGGTTGTATAGGCTAATACATTGCTCACATATTCACGTGTTTCCGTGAAAGGAATCGTCTCAATCCAGCGGATAGCGGACATTTCCTCGCTTTCAGGTAGCCATTTTTGAACTCTATGGGGACCTGCGTTATATGCGGCAGTGGCGAGTACTGACTGGCTATCATGGTGTTTAAGCATTTTCTGTAAATACCCAGTACCCAGTTTAAGGTTGGTGTCTTCCTGTAGCAGGCTTTTCTTGCCTCTATAGCGAACCTTCATTGATCTGGCTACAAAACGTGCTGTACGAGGTCTTATCTGCATCAGGCCTAGTGCACCCTGGGATGACCTTGCATCGGCCATAAAAGCGCTTTCACGGCGGATAATCGCATATGTCAGGGCAGGGTCTATTCTGTTTCGTTCAGAATATTTGGCTACTTTTACTTTTAGAGGTAAAGGAAAGCGTAGTTCAATGTCATCACGGTAATCGGTTTTCCCCATAGTCACTATTGCACGATCATGCCAGCCCCAGAGTTGCGCAAGTTTGGAAGCTGCCAGTTTTTCAGTGTTATCGAGTTTCAGAGCTAAATGGTGCCATTCTCTTCGGGCATCTGTGATTTTGCCGACTTCATAAAACTCTTTGGCTCTAATGATTTCAGGGTAGTGAGAAATGTTTGCCAGTTTCTGTGCATCGATATCAAGAGGGCGATTTTCAAATGCATAGGGTAAATCCAGGCGGTCAGCGGCAAGGAAACCATAGTAGCTACGGCGATTAGCCAGGTAATGATAGATGCCATCGGCATCCAGTTTGTGTCCAAGTTGCTCACTGGCATATGCCCACCAGAATTGCCAGCGTAGATCGGCCTGCTTATGTGCAGGTAAAGATTCTATGCTATCCAGTGTCAGTTGCCAGTTGGCATGTCGAATTGAGGAGCGAATAAGCCATTCAGTAACCTCATTGTCCGTGTATTGTAGTGGTATTTGAGACAGCCATGATTCTGCATCAGGGTGGTGAGTGCGAGCCATTTTGAGACCAATGAGGCGAAATGCAGTATATTTTTCCTGCTCAGTGAAAGCATTAGTTTCGGCGAGTAAAGTCCATAGATCTACCGCTTTATTGATATCTTTTCGTAGCTGACGTTTAACAGCATGTAGCTGTATTGTGCTTGCCATTGGGTGTGACAGGCTAAAATCTGGATGCTTTAAGACCATATCAGGGGCACGGTGCGCCTTGATCCATAGACTGACCCATTTGCGATCTATGGGATTTAAGGATTTTGCAAGATGCCCTGCGAGTTGAGTGCGTCCTTTTGACATGGCCAGAGCAATTCGCTGCCATGTGAGTTTGGCTGTCTGCAGACCGGCTTCCTGCCAGGCATTAAAAATAGTATTACAGGCCTTTGGCTGGGATTTTGCTGATAGCCAGAGAGGTTCGACAAGTGCTAAAGCTGTTTCTTTCTGATGGGTATGCAACAGTGCTGTCAAATGGTGGCACTGCATGGTGACACTTGTCTGATCCTGATAGAGATGCAGGAAATCATCCCAGCGGGCATTACGAGCATAATATTTGAGTAGCTTGGTGCGTAAACGAGCGGTGATCTGGTTATCACCATATTGATTAAAGAATGAATCAATAGTTTCTCTATCCAGTTTGCCCGGGTTTTTACGCATTTTTCTAAACTGCAGGTATGGATAGAGAGGGTAATCTTCAAGCTGAGGCAGTAATTTCTCAAAAGTCCGATAATGGCGTTTATTTAAAGCGTATTCTGTCTGTTTAAATAAGGCCCGTTGATGTTTGAGTTTTTCATCATTGGCCCCATAAAGGGTGAAATTTTGATCGTCAATTTCAGCTAGTGGTGAAACTGCGTGACTAACTATCGTGGGTGAGGTATTTAATCCATTGGCCGTAATCATCCACAGGCCCAGGCCAAGTCCCAGGCTTAATTTTAACGAGTGTGGTAGCACCCGTTTTTGAGAGGATTCCATTTTATTGGTCATATAGCTACGGGTGCTGTAATGGCATAAAAAGTATACGTAATATCAATAGTTTAGTAGATTAATTAAAGAAATGTGTGAGAAAGTTCAAAATTCAGTTTGACAGGATAAATGGCTAAATTTGCATAAGTATTCCTGAATAGGGCTTTATGGATTTTGCTGGCCATATTTTTTAACGAATTCTGTGGCCAGTAGAACAGCTCTTTTTTTATCCTCCTCAAGCATTTTTTCATAAATAACAGATTTATTTTTGTAGGCATTATCAACACCCTGGCTGGCAGCAGTATGAAACCATGCATAGGCGAGAGCAGTGTCAGGAATAATGCCTTTTCCAGTGAAATAGGCAACACCAAGATCCATCTGGGCGTTTTTATGGCCTTTTTTTGCGGCTTTCTGAAACAGGCTTACACCCTTTTGATAGTCTTTTTTTACCCCATAGCCATTAACGTAGAGCTTGCCAAGGCTATACTGAGCATTAGTGTTATTTTGATTTGCAGCCTGCTGATAAAATTTAAAAGCTAGTTTGATATCTTTTTTGGCTTCAATTCCATCTCTATGGCAGTCGCCTAAATAGTTTTGTGCGTCAGCATTGCCTTTTTTAGCGAGTAGCTGAAAGAGTTCGAAGGCTTTCTTTGTGTCTTTAGGTTGACCCAGGCCGTGTAGATATATACGTGCAAGATTAATCTGAGCATTAGTGTGATTATTAGCTGCGGCTTTTGTATAAAGCGCAAAAGCTTTTTTTTCATCCTTATAAATACCTTTTGCATACATATACATTTCAGCCAGAGCATTTTGAGCTTCTGTATGATTGTTGTCTGCGGCTTTGTTAAACCAGTAGGCTGCTTTTTTAGGATTGGATTTAATATCAGTGCCTGAGAGATATATGCTGGCTAATGTATATTGTGATTCGACATGGTCATTGCGTGCGGCTTTTATTAGCCATTTTAATGACTCTTTGATGTTTTTAGTGACAGACTTTCCATCATAGTAAAGATGTCCGAGAATGCTTTGTGATTCCGCATGGTCCTGACTGGCGGCTCGCTTATACCAGAAAATGGCCTGATCTACGTTTCGTCGTTCAGCTTTTTCATTAAGGAATAAATTGCCCAGCATAAATTGTGAGTCTGCATGGTTTTTCTGATATGCATTAGGTAGCCAGATCATTACAGCTGTTAACAGGTCCTTTTTTTCAAAAGCGATCAAGGCAGTTTTATACAGATCATCAGGAGTAACTTCCTTCTTACTGTCTTTAGCAAAGACGCTATGCCAGGGGCTGATGGATATAACGACCAGTAGAATGAAAGAGCTTAGACGCATATTATTATTTTGACTCAAAATAAAGAAACAGGTAAAAATGAAAATTAAATGATAAAAATTTAAACATAATAGAAGTAAGTATAGAGTGCTTATTAAAGATCAGCATTTTCTTCAATAAATTGTCTAATAAACTGAAGTGGTTTGGCTCCACTGAAGCGCGCAATTTCCTTGCCGTATTGAAATAATATAACGGTAGGAAAGCCTCTCACCTTGTAATGACCTGCAATTTTCATATTCTCACCATCATCAACTTCAATTTTAGCCAGATAGACCTGATTATCAAATTCTTCAATTGCTTTTTTTAATATGGGTGCAATAACAATACAGGGTGAGCACCAGTCAGCCCAGAGATCAACAAGTATAGGTCTGTCGTTTGAGGCCTGTATGACCATTTCGTCGAAATTAGCCAGGTCAGTTGAGAAGATAGAAGGTTTCATTGTTTTATTTTTTCGGTTGAAGTTCAATGGGCCAGTCAGATTCAGGAAGTTCCAGTTTTGATTTGAGATCGTATAAAGCAGCCTGTAGTGCTTCTTCAATTACAGGGTGATAGAAGGGCATACGTAGCATATCAAATACTGATAACTCCATTTCGATTGACCAGCAGAGTAAGTGAGCAAGATTTTCGCCTTTTACAGAGATCATAGAGGCACCCAGAATCTTACCTGATTGATTGTCAGCATATATGCGTATGAGGCCTTTGTTTTTGCCTATAATTAGTGCTCTACCAACCGGGGCCAGAATAATTTCACCTATAGCTATATTATTTTCATCAAGATCAGATAACTGTGCGCCAACAGAAACAATATTTGGATCACAGAAGGTAATAGCTAAAGGTGTTTTTTTTCTAAAAGAAATACAATCTTCCTGCATGGCATTATAGCCTGCAACTCTGCCTTCGAAGCCTGCCTCATGTAATATGGCTCTCTCGCCTGTTACATCACCCGCCATAAATATATGGCTGTTATCAATTTGCATGGTTTCCGGGTTATGCAGGGGGATTCCATTAGCCGCAACCCTGAGTCCAGTTGTTTCGAAGTTAAGCTTATCGATATTGGCTCTACGCCCGATGCTGGCAAATATTTTATCGACAATTACTGAATTGCTGCCTGCAGTAATTTTAAGCCGGCCATTATCAGATTTAGTAATCTCTGCGGCGTGTCCTAGCCATATAGGAAATTCTTTGCTGAGAATATCAATGGCAGTAGCGTTTACCTTTTCATCAGAGATTCCACCGAGTACAGTTCCCTGGTCAATGCCGGTAATATTTACGCCCATGCGATTAAGGGCCTGGCCAATTTCGAGGCCGATGACACCAAGGCCTATAACAGCTAGTGATTCAGGTAGTTCTTCAAGCTCAAATAAATCATCAGTGGTAATGATGTAATCAGAAAAGGGTTGCCAGATATCAGGTATTATCGGGCGTGAGCCAGTAGCTATAATAATCTTTTGGGCGGAAATGGTTTGCCCATCATCGGTTTCGAGTGTGTGGCTGTCAATAAATCGAGCATAGGATTCGATTAGTTTGTCTTCATCAAGCTGATCTGTAGAATGAGATAAGGTTCGATCAACAAATGTATCTCGTAGATCCTGTACATGTTCCATTGCATCGGCAATGTTAATACTTAGATGTTCCTTTCCTTCAATGCCCTCACGATCAAAAATGGATTTACGATGAAAATCTTCTGCGATTTGAATCAGGACTTTAGAAGGCATGCAGCCTACGCGGGCGCAGGTTGTGCCGAGTTCGCCACCATCAATAAGTACAAAGTTATCAGTGTGGCGCTTAACCTGGCTTAGTGCGTAAAGGCCGGCGCTACCTGCGCCGATGATGGCAACATCTACATGACGAATCATTTTAATCTCAATATAGTTGGTTAATTAAATAGTAAAACGACAAAATTTAAAAGTCATTAGCTATTATGAGCTAATGCGTAGTTTGGCCTCAACAAGAACTTTGTTAATTAAGGTTGTATTAAGAATTTCGGGATAGTTTTTATGATAGCGAAGAACCTCAATGGGTTGATGTTGAGCCGCTGATTCGAGCATTAGACGATTAGATTTAGATATATGTTGAAGAGTCAGCAGGCGAGGCGCAAGCCAGTGTGTATAGTCATTGCACAGCGTAGCAAGATCGGTATTGTCCCAGTGGGTTTTTAGAAGTAATTCAGGGAAGTCAGAAGAGGGTAAAGTACGATCGTGTAAATGCATGTCAACTGTCTGTCCTTTTAGTCCGCTACCACTGCGGTCATTATTGCGAAAAAACCATTGGGCAGATATGGGTGAAGATGTAAGTTTGTTTATTTCAGTTTCAAGTGTAATAAAAGGGTTACTGGTATATTTCGTGGATATGGAAGTAAATTCCGATTCAGTGCCGGAGCGTGAGCGCCAACGCTTGATATTCGATGATGCTGAAATAAGATTTTTGTCTATGCTGGTTGCGAGTAGCGCTACAGGTAAACTGGTTTCTTTATTCAGTAGCCAGAATTCATATGAGTCAGCTGATTTAAACGGAAGATTGTCAAGATTGTTTTTAATGCAGTTAATTAAATAGCGGCTAATAATGCTTTCATCAGGAACATCCAGTGTTGGATCTATGGGGTATCTGGATAATTGATTTTGAATATCCCAGGTTCCATAAATAATGAATCTTCTCTGTATATGGTTATTAATGTCCCACTGTTGTTGGTGTGATTCACATATGGTTTGAATTTGCCATGAGTTTCCATCCAGGCTTAAAGCACGTGCAAAGGGTGTCTGGATGATTTGAACATTACCAGTGAAAGGTGATAATTGCCTTGCGCTATAAGTTTCTGTTGTGAATGATGACAATGGATTACTTAATAGTGAGAAACAATGATCTGATCATTGCTACGAATGATGTCGCCTGAGTGGGTGAGAAATCTGCCGGCGGCTTTGTCTTTAAAATATAACTTTAAAGTTTCATTTATTACCGGGAAGGCTAGCTCATCCCATGGAATATCAGCTTCTGAGAATAAATCGAGGCTGAGAGTTTCGCTGCCGGGTCTTGCTTTACCATCAATTAATTCACCTCTATAGATCATGTATACCTGAGAAATATGGGGAATACTAAAGACACAGAATAAAGACAGATTATTAAGTTGTGCATGGGCCTCTTCCATTGATTCACGTAAAGCACCCTCGATGGTGGTTTCACTATTTTCCATGAATCCAGCGGGCAAAGTCCATAAACCATGACGTGGTTCAATAGCTCTTTTGCAAAGAAGTATTTTGTCATTCCATTCAGGAATAGTGCCAGTAATTATTTTAGGGTTTTGATAGTGAATGGTCTCACACTGGTTGCAGACATAGCGAGGTATATTATCCCCGTTGGGAATAGTATGACTTACGATTGAACCGCATTGGCTACAGAATTTCATAATGAATGACCGTATTGTCTCAAAGTAAGAATATTGCCATTTTGTGAGAATTCTATGTGTTTTAAAAAACTCATGCCAAGTAATATAGTGGAATCACTGGTGTTTGGGTTAATTGTGGCACGTATATTTTCAAGCTTAATGTCTTTAATGGAAATAGAGTTCAGCACCGTTGCATATACCACCGCATTGCCATTAGCTGTGAGATAGGTCATGGCGTCACCCTTGACGAGACCAAGTTTACTGGCAATATCAGCGGGAACAGAAACATCGGTAGCACCTGTATCAAGCATAAAAGTAACATTTTGATTATTAATTTGTCCATTGCTTACATAGTGTCCCTGACGATTTCTCTGTAATTTTAATTCTCTAACGTTGTTGTCAAAAATCGTGGAAGAAGGATTTTTATTAGGGTTGTTCTGGTTATCAAGTATAATACTGAATAGATATGATAGTAGTGCAATCAAAATCAGCCACATTGCAAAAAACATTTTGCCGGCGATTTTATTTGTAGAATGATCTTCAGGGGTATCGTTCATATATCTGTAATATTAATTCGCTAAATGCTTAACATCAATAAAGATAATAATTAAATTCCTGATAAATTCAAAACCAAGGTAGAAAGATGAATAATCAGTCATCTGATGTAGAAAATGAACTTGAAGAGCTGGTTTTACGTGAAAGTATTGTTGGGGCAACAGGGCTTAATGAATCAAGTGTTCAGATTGGAATAAAAGGTGATCAGTCACTAAGAGAGACAACACTGGATAGAAAAAGATATGAAAGTCCAGTGGATAAGGTAATGTCCGAGCTAGTTGTCAGTATAGAGGATTTGTTAATAAACCGGAGTACCTATCGAGTATTTATTGGCTTTAATAGCGGGGAAATTAGAACCCATTCTATATTTGATCCTTTAAGGCAGGAGATACACGCGGCTGAAAAGCTGGTAGATAGGTCATATATAGACAGGCAGTTCCCCTTGATAAGTTATAGTGACAAAATTCAGGGGATGCGAGATATATATGAAGGAATACAAAATAGTAAGATGTTTGAGTGTGTGCCGCCACACTGGAGAAATATTTTTATAAAAAGACATATGTCATGGGAGCCAATGCTGGAGTCTGAAATAACAACGATTATGCAGTCCATGAAGGTGATGCGTGAGTTGCCGGATTTCTATTTAAGAAATATAACAATCTGCATTGTACAGGATTTAATACGTATGCAATTTAATTGCGATGGGACCCAGATAATAAGCGCTGAAAATTATCAGAAATTTATTGAACAAAATATTCCAGATCAGAATTGATACATATTAGTCTTTAAAAAGTTCGGATTCATCGAATGAGTCATTATCTGGTGGAGAGCCATCATAAACCAGGTTCTTTCTGCGCTGCATGTACGCTTCTCTAATAAAAATATAGCGATCAAGGGCCGCTTCCTCAAGAATTTTTTCAGCTTTAAGTAGTTGAACGCGTCTATCAATCGCCTTGATAATAGTCATGCCCCATACAGCATTTTCGTTATCGCGAGGGGGCGCGGGGAATTCTTCGTGTAATTCATTATATATGGGATCAAGGTAAGCGGTGTCTGCTGCAAGACCTGATGTATCACGAATCGTGCTGGATCCAAGAAATGGCAATACAAAGTATGGTCCAGGAGGCGTACCCCAGTAGCCCAGTGTTTGACCGAAATCTTCATTGTGCTTTTCCAGGCCAATATCACTGGCCCAGTCAATCAGACCCAGTAATCCTACTGTGCTGTTAATCAGGATACGGCCAGTATCAGAAGCTGCCTGTGTAAATTTGAGCTGAAACAGGTCATTTATTAAAACAATAACATCATCAAGATTGCTAAAAAAGTTGCTAACGCCCTTCTGCACAGGGGAAGGCATAATGAAGTCATAGCCTTTGGCGACCGGTTTCAGAATATATTGATCCAGGTTGTCATTAAAGGTGAACATGGCTCTGTTGTAGCCTTCAAAAGGGTCATTGGGGTCAGAGTTTGTTGAGCTTGATGAGCAGCCAGCTAAAAGCAGAAGTGAGAGCAGTGTTATTAGTGGTAAGACTGAACATGGTAGAGCAGATAGTTTCATTTAAGGTCGTTAGATTATTTTTATTGTGCAAAATTATATACTAGTGTGGAAATGCTAGCCAGAGCTTGAAAAGCGTGATTCCAATGCTTGTCTATAATTAAGCTATTTAGTGGAAATAAAAGGATGACAGGTGTTTTACTATAGCTTTAGATTATTAAAAATGGCTGGCTTATGGATAGACTGTATTCTTTTGACGGCTATATTATATATCGTTTCCTGGCTGCCCCGTTTTCTCCATGGGCAACTGTATTTCAGAATGTTTCGTGTCTGGTGTCGTGCTTTTGTCAGGGCGCTGGACGTGGATCTTAAATTACATCAGAAAAACCTCAATCCAGTACCAGAGCAATATATATTGATAGCGAATCATCCATCTGCATTTGAGGATGTTGGGATTCCTGCACTGTTCGAGGTTTATTCGCTAGCTAAGATCGAAGTTAAAAAGTGGTGGATTGTTGGTCGTATGTCAGAAGCTGCGGGTACCCTGTATGTCAAAAGAGAGTCAAAAGAGTCAAGGCATCAGGCAGCTGAGTGTATTAAACAGGCCCTGGATGAAGGCAAGAATATAGCGCTCTATCCTGAGGGCGGCTGTAAAGGAAAAAGAATATTTGAGTCGTTCAGATACGGTGCCTTTGATGTATCACTTAAAACAGGTGTGCCAGTGTTGCCCGTTTTCTTACATTATGAAGCTCAGGATGATTTTGAGTGGCGATCACCACATACGTTGATTGATAAACTTTTTCATTTTCTAAATACCAAGAACAATACTGTTAATTATTATGTTTTTGATGCTATTGATCCAGCGCAATTTGATAACAAGGAAGAATATACTGATTATGTCTGGAATTTATATATTAAATGGCAAAAGAAATATCTTGAATAAGACAGGTTAACTATGGCCATAAAAAAACTTCAAGATGCAGATGCGTTATTATTGTACAAAGTTGGTCCAGTTTTCTGTTGCTCGCCTACATTAACCGTTGAAGCGGTCATTCTTCCGCCAAAATTAACTCATGCACCTGGCTATAGTGAAGCTGAGCCAGGGGTTTTTAAGCATGCATGTGGAATAGTTCATGTTGTAGATTTACGTAAACGTTTTGGTGTCGAACGTGAGAACTGGAAGGATCCAGGGAAAATTATTGTTGTTGAAATTGAGGGTGGTTATGCAGGCTTCTGGGTAGATGAAATACTGGACGTTATGCATTTTCCTGAAAAGGGATGGTCAAATGTCCCGGCATGCATCCCGCGCACTGTCTTTAAACGTACTTTGTTATTAAAAAACGATATTCAACTATATTGTGATTTTGAGGCCTTATTTAAATTTAAAGAAACAGGTTACTTAAGGGAATATATAGCAGGTCTTAAGATTGCGGATGTTTCAGGTAAAGTCAGTGATGCTGAAAGTGATGTTAAAAACATAATAAGTAATAGCCGTTTTTATGAAAAGGACGAAGAAAATAGTGAGGAGCTTTCCAGTAAGGCAACCAAAAATAAATCAGTAGTAGAGCTGACTGGTTTAAAAGAAGAGATTAATTCCACTGAAAGTGAAGCGAGCCATAAGTCGGATGTAATTAAGTCTAAAAATATTGACGAAGACTCTAAGGGAAAAGTAAAACAGGAGGCGTCATATGTCTCTGCTTATGAGCGAAAAAAAGATCCAGGAAATACATTCCTGAAAGGCCATGCTAAAGATTTTGCTATCGATGTGAAGCCATTAAATGATGATGTAGACGGATCATTGTCTGTCGAGAAATCGGCTGCCTATTATAATGGCGGTAATGTGAAAAAAGAGGCGCTAGCTGATGATGGCTTTGATAAAGTGGATGATGCTGACGATAATTCAGGTTTTTTACTGGTAGTTTTTGGCGCTATTTTTATAGCAGTATTGGTTTTTGGTTATTGGTTTATATCTGGTGATGTCCGTCAGGATCTTATTGATAAAAATAATAAACTAGATAATTCAGTAATGATTACTGAGTCCGCTATAGATGATCGATTGTCAGAAATTGACGATGATTTACCACTAATCAATGATGGAGCTGCTAAAAAAGAATTTTTAAATCATGCGCAAATTAGCCGGCAGGAAGATACGATTACTATTGTGATTAGTGAGGCAAAGATTAACGAGCCAGTAATTAATGAGCAAGTAATTACTGACAGTGAGGCTAAGTTAGAATTGAGTTATGAGCAGGTGG
>JAPHQX010000112.1 GCA_026196035.1 Gammaproteobacteria bacterium | reverse complement strand
TAACTTTGACCTGTGGGTATTTATTTACAAGAGCCGCAACACCACCGGTATGATCATAATGTTGATGAGTAATCAGTATGGCAACCGGATAGAGTGATTCTTTTTCAAGAAAGCTGATTATTTTTTGCTCATCACCCGGATCAACCAGCACAACTTCAGGTGACGAGTCATGCTTGAGCATCCAGATATAATTATCAGAAAAAGCCGGAATCGGAATGATATTTAACATATTTGAGCAGCCATAAATTAGCCAGGACAGGTATAATAAACAATCTAAGGGTAATGCGCCAAAAATAGACTTTAAAAAGCACAAAATTATGAAAGTTATCTCCTTTAATACAAATAGTATTCGTATGCGCCAGCATCAGCTGGAAGCACTTATTGAAAAACACCAGCCAGATGTTATCGGCATTCAGGAAACAAAAGTAACTGACGAAGATTTTCCTGTCGATATGATTACTTCGCTGGGATATAAAGCGGCTTTTTATGGCCAGAAAACACATTATGGCGTTGCCCTGTTATATAAACATCAGCCTGTTGAAATAATCAAGGGATTTCCTGATGATCAGGATGATGCACAACGTCGCTTCATCATGGCGACCTTCGATATAAATGGTTCAAGAACAACCGTCATGAACGGTTATTTCCCACAGGGTGAAAGCCGTGATCATCCAGTGAAATTCCCGGCCAAACAGAAATTTTATGCCGATCTAACTCAGCTTATTGAGAATAACTACAAACCGGAAGATAACCTGATTGTTATTGGTGATATGAACATTGCTCCTCTGGATAATGACATTGGCATAGGTGCAGACAATGCTAAACGCTGGATAAAAACAGGTAAATGTAGTTTTCTGCCAGAAGAGCGCGAATGGCTACAAAAGCTTTATGACTGGGGACTTTATGACAGTTACCGACATCTTAACCCTGATGTTAATGACCTGTTCAGCTGGTTTGACTACCGTAGCAAGGGTTTTGATCGTGAACCTAGAAGAGGACTGCGTATAGACCTTATCCTGGCGACAAAGCCTCTCATTAAGCAATGCAAAGATACTGGAATTGATTACGATATTAGAGCCATGGATAAGCCATCCGACCACTGTCCTATCTGGGCAGAATTTTCTATTTAATTCACCGTTCACTAAATACTCACATCCTTCATTTGAGGGATGCGTGTATTCAAAAAATCACAAAAATACTGCCGTATAACTGACTTACTCATCTATAATTACACAATATAGATTAAGATGAATAAAACACATATCGTAATGCATCCCCATATATAGATACTTGCTGATATAACACTTTACATGGTGAGCTTTGAGTAATCCTTTTCCAACCACACGCTGTAGAACAATGGCATTTTCTCTGCTCGTTCTGGTGTGCCTGATTTTGTTTATTTTTAAAGGCATTCCTATGGTATTCAAACCGGGAATACTTAAACAAATTGAAAACTCTGGAGAGCTCATCGTTGTCACTCGCAACAGTCCGACAACATATTATGAAGGCCCGGAAGGACCAACAGGTTTTGAATATGAGCTGGCAGAGAAATTTGCAAATTTCATTGGCGTTAAACTAAAAATCATCACGCCAGACAATCTAAATGAAATTTTTAATATGCTTGATAAAAATCAAGCCCATTTTGCAGCTGCCGGCTTAACCATTACCGAAGCACGAAAAAAACGCGTTAGATTCGGACCGGGTTATCAGGAAATAAAAGAACAGCTAATTTACAACAATCAGGATATAAAACCGGAAAACATAGAAGACCTTGCATTTGGTAATCTGGAAGTCGTTGCTGGATCCAGTCATGTAGAAAGACTAATCGAATTACAAAAACAATATCCGGACCTTGTATGGAATGAGCATGAAGACATGGAAAGTGAACAATTATTACAATTAGTAGAAGACAAAATAATCGATTATACAATTGCAGACTCGAATGAGCTGGCGCTAAATCAACGCTTTCTTCTTGAACTAAGATCTGCTTTTGATATTTCAGAACCACAACAGCTTGGCTGGGCATTTCCACTTACGGATGACACCAGCCTGTACGACAAGGCGATGGTTTTCTTCTGGCAGATAATTAACAATGGTGAACTTACCCAGTTAATCGAGCGTCACTATGGACATGTAACCAAATTTGATTATGTAGGTAACCGAATATATTTACGTCATATTGCTACACGCTTAACCAAATATCAGGATATGTTTCTGGAAGCAGCAGAAAAATACAATATAGACTGGCAACTGCTTGCCGCCATAGGTTATCAGGAATCCCACTGGAATCCCCGGGCAGTTTCACCCACTGGAGTAAGAGGTATTATGATGCTGACACTTCAGACAGCAGGACAACTGGGTATTAAAAATAGACTGGACCCGAAAAGTAGTATTTTTGGGGGCGCAAAATACCTTTCTCAAATCCGTAACAGACTTCCAGAAGAAATAAAGGAGCCTGACAGAACATGGTTCGCACTGGCCGCCTACAATGTGGGGTTTTATCATGTTGAAGATGCCAGGATCATTGCCGAAAAACTGGATAAAGACCCTAATAAGTGGATAGACATTAAATCTACTTTGCCACTATTGTCACGAAAAAAATGGTACAAACAAACACGTTTTGGCTATGCAAGAGGATGGGAGCCTGTGCGTTACGTCGAGAATATAAGACGTTATTATGACTTACTAAACTGGCAACAAAACAAAAATGACGATATCAATGAATCGGAAACTGACATATTTTCAATATTACCGCCTGTTTTATAAGACACCAACAGGATTTACTTCCAGTTGTAAATGGCCATAATTACATTGCCTTTACCCATAAATCTAATATCTTCACACAAGTTAGACACTAGCGACAAACCACGACCAAAGAATTTTGATTCAGACGACATATTAGTCGATGCAAACTCCTGATAATCAAAACCATCACCACTATCAACAACATGAATAGTTAACTGCCCACCGCCACCTTCTTTTAATTCATGGCTCAAAGTAATCTGAATACTTCCACTTTCTTTCGCTTCTAGACGCTCGGCTTTACGCTGATAGTATTCCATATAACCTGCCGCATCACTTTTGATTGATGAGTCCAGGCCTAAAATCCCATGATCCAGCGCATTAGTAAATATTTCTGTTAGAATTGTAAATACGGTTGAATGTCCATTTGGAATTGAATGCAATCCATTAATACCCTGAATAATAAATGGCAGAATATCAAACTTTCTAATACTTTCTATATCAAGCCCGAATTGCATAGACCATTCAGATGGCTTCATATCTGAAACTATAATATCCTTGCTCTTATATTTTACATTCTCCAGGTGACATAACTCTAACAGGGTAATATCGTCTGTCTGATGAGCATTACCTGAAAACTCATCACACCTATCAAGCAGCTCATCAAAAATCAACTCATCACTAGTTGCGGACTCAATCGACTTAAGAACTCTTTTCTGACCAAACATTTCCCCATCACCATTTACAGATTCCATTAAACCATCTGTTGCAGCAAATACACGATCACCATAATCAATAATTTCCATTTCAACCGATAAATTTTCATGGTCAATACGCACAATACCAAGCGGAATCCCTGTAGAAGAAAAACATTTCTTTATTTTTCCCTTTCGAACCATAACAATATCCGGCAGACCGCAATTCACTACAGAAACAGCTCCATTTATTCGATCAATACTAATAAGTGCAGCAGACATAAACATCTGGGTTGGAAGCAGCTTAATAAGCTTATTATTAATTTCGCACAAGGTTTCTGTAAACGAAAACCCTTTAGAGGTCATAGTATAAAAAATATCAGCCACCGGTAGTGAGCCTAACGCAGCCGAAAGACCATGCCCGGTAAAGTCACTAATCAGGACATCCAGGCCATCTGACTGATTACGCTCGGCTATGATCATATCACCATTAAAAATAGCAGCTGATGACATTGAGTATTTAAGCCCGGTTATTAGCCCTTCCAGATCATGATTTAAAATATTTGAAAAAACCGATTTTGCAACATCTATTTCATTTTCGATACGGGCATTATGTTTGTTTAATTCCAGATTTTGCTTTTCAATTTTTCTATACAACGAACCAATGCGCAGCATTGATTCTATTTTTGACTGTAGAATAATGTGGTTATAGGGCTTTGTTAGAAAATCATCACCACCCGCCTCAATGCATTTAGCCAGTGACTTTTCATCAGCTAGTGCGGTAAGAAATATTATAGGTATAAACGTTTTTATTTTCTGCTTGATTAACCTGGCAGCTTGATAGCCATCCATAACCGGCATCATGACATCCATTAAAACTATGTCGATGTGATTATTCAGGCAGGCATCCACTGCTTGCTGGCCATTCTCAGCTTCAATTGAGATATAACCTGTTTCTTTAATCAACATTTTTAAGATCAGACGATTAGTAATATCATCATCTACAATCAGAACTGTTATATTATTTGACACTAAATTTATAACTTGATTGAACTAATTAACTGAAAATAACTTATCAAAACTGGCTATTTTGAGAATCTCAAGAATCTCACTGTTAGCATTACTTATCCTGACTTTTGAACCCGATCCTTCAGCATACTCTTTCAACAGCAACATCATACCCAATGCAGAACTATCTAAATATTCTGTATTCATAAGATCGACTATATATTCACCACCTTCAATATCAATTTCTTTATAAGCTTTTCTAAAATCATTATGGACGCTAAAATCAAAACGCCCTGATATTTTTAGTATTGCAGTATTATGATCACCTGAAACTGTTGCAGTTACGGACATAGTCAGTACTCCAGTATTTATTCAACTAAAATAGTTCAATTTCGCCTTCATCCATATCAGTTTGCGAACTTGTTTTTGAGTGCGATGATTTTGCCTGAGAAGTAATGTTTTTTAATTCTTCGTTAAACCCTTGCAGACTCTTAATCAAGGTATCTGCATCATGAACCGTCACTGATCTGAGATTAAGCCCCGTATTCTCTACCAGTGCTTTTACCGACAACATGTGACCGTCTATATGCTCACATAACTGCCTGGCGATATCTTCAAACTGAAGAGATTGCACTCCTTTCGCGACACCTTGCTCAACGCCTTTAGTTATAGTCCCTATTTGGGAAAGTTTTTCATCAACATATTCATTTTGTTCATCTAGTGACGTCAACATATCATCAACACGTTTCTTATGCTGCATGGCGACACTCATATCCCTTGATGCAATCTCACCTACCAGTTCTTTAGCTTTATTAATATTAACTTTTGACTGTTCTACAACTTCGCGTATCTTGTCATTCAATTTATTTGAGCTCTGTGATAGCTCACGTACTTCACTGGCAACAACGGCAAAACCACGGCCGGCATCTCCTGCTCGTGCCGCCTCAATAGCCGCATTCAGTGCCAGCAAATTAGTTTGATTGGCAATATTACTAATATCCGTTAGCAGCCCATTTACATTATCCATTTGATGTTCAATATCATCAACGGTATATACCATCGTCATACCGCCACGACTAACATCCGTCACAATACTGATAAAGTATTCAAGAATATTCCTGGTTTCATCTATAAAACCTGACTGTGATATCTCACTATCATCCTTCTCTTCACCGACATTTCCCGGCTTCTGGTTTAATTTAGTAATCAAATCATAAACCAGCTTTTCCTGATCATTTGACTGAGCTGCCAGCGTTGTAAAACTACTGGATAACAACTGAACAGCATCCAGAATAATATCCTTAAGTCTTTCTATATTGCTGATAACATCATCAATTTCCATAGCTAGACCGGTATAGTGATTATCAGACTCCCGGTAAATCAACTGCATATTTTCAGCCATAACATCATCAACGGCAGCGTCGTCATTTGCAGAAGCTTTACGTGATAGCAGGAAATAATTTAACGGCCAGACGAAAGAAACAATGAGAATTTCGGCTAGAGAGAACACACCATCACCAGCCATCATTCCATAAACTAGAACGAGCAGAGTAACACTAATCGCCAGAATAAATTTCTTCATTATTTACAACGCCACTCCAGTTGTTTCATCATAAGATTATGATGATCGCTGACAGTATTTAATAATTTCATCAGCCACTTTATTTAAAGGAACCACTTTTTCAACAGCATCCAGTTTAACAGCTGCTCCCGGCATACCCCAGACAACACTGGTTTTTTCATCCTGAGCAACATTAAATGAACCGTGCTGTTTCATTTCCAGCATACCTTTAGCTCCATCGGCACCCATACCGGTTAACATAATCCCCATGGCATTAGGACCTGCGCATTGTGCAACTGAATTGAATAAAACCTCAACACTTGGTTTATGGCGATTAACTTCAGGACCATCTTCAAGTTTGCAGTAATATTTTGCTCCACTTTTCCTTACCAGCAGATGCTTGTCACCCGGTGCAATATAAACTCTGCCGGGCATGATCAGATCGCCATTTTTTGCCTCGGCTACCGTTAAATTAGTCGTATCATTCATACGCTGGGCAAATGGCCCACTAAAAGTAACCGGTATATGCTGCGCGACAACAATTCCTGCTACATTCGGTGGCAACCCAAGTAGAACCTGTTTTACTGCTTCGGTACCTCCCGTCGAAGAACCAATAGCAATAATTTTATCTGTTGTATTCAGGAACTTACCACCTGATTGTAGTTCAGAAATAGCATGTTCGGTTGCTTGCTGATCAGTCTTTGCCAGTTCCGATGCCATTTCGTACTTTTTAGCCAGTAAATCCCTGGAAACCTGAGAAGCCATTTTCACTTTCTCAATAATTTCATCACTGTAATCCTTGATTGCAACATTAACATCCATTTTGGGCTTGGAGATATAATCCACAGCACCCAGCTCAAGTGCCTGCAAGGTAACCGATGCACCTGCATCAGTTAGTGTGGATATCATGACGACTGGCATGGGTCTTAGACGCATCAAATTTTTGAGGAAGGTAATGCCGTCCATATTTGGCATTTCAACATCAAGGGTAATAACATCGGGTGATAAAAGCTTGATTTTATCTCTGGCTATGAGGGGATCATTAGCCGTACCCACAACCTCAATATCAGGGTCTGATGATAAAATTTCTGTTAATACTTTTCTGATTAATGCCGAGTCATCAACAATTAATACTCTAATTCTACTCATAAGCTCAACTCGAACCATTAAATCTATTGTCTGTTATTAGAACAATTCTATATCGCCTGCTACTGGTTCCACTTTCAGTTGATCCAGGTATTTTTTCTCACGCTGGGTAATAGTATCATTATGCATTTTCTTCAACTTCTTCATTTTGACTTTGCCCGTTTTGGGAAAATAATTCACCTTACGAGGGTAAACATCGCCCAGATCCTGAGCAGCAATATAAAAACCCTCAGTCGCCATATATTCAAGCACAAAATCAATATTTTTCTGACCTACATCCATACCAATGGCCATAACCTTGCCACCACCAAATAGCTTGAATTCCATGTTCTTTCTTTGTCCGCCATTATGCATTATATCGTTAATTAAATGCTCCATGGCAAAGTTACCATAACGCGCTGCATCACTGATAGAGGCCACATCAACACTGCCTCGATTAACTGGCAGCATGAAATGATTCATACCACCAATACCCAGTTTAGTATCCCTGATACATGCTGACACGCAGGAACCCAATACTGTTGTTACGCACTCATCATGCATGGTGACATAATATTCACCCGGTAGTATTTTAGCCGCATAACAATCCTGAGTTTTATCCCAGTATCGCTTTACATGCTCATAGCCTTTTAATACAGGCGGCATAGGGGGGGCATTATGATTCTTAAACATAATTATTTAATTTTCTTATAAACTGTTTTTCCGATGGTTTCAAAACGATCACTCATTCCCTGCAAAGACTCTGAATGACCCAGTATCATATAGCCACCATCCACCAGCTGATCCGCATAGCGATGAAACAAATTCATTTTTGTTGGCTTATCAAAATAAATAACCACATTACGGCAGAATATAATGTGAAATTTATTTTTCATCGGCCAGTTTTTTTCCATTAAATTCACCTGTTTGAATTCAAGAATATTCTGTAACTCAGGTGAAACTCTTACATGACCATGATTATTACCCTTGCCCCTGAAAAACCAGCGTCGTTTAATGCTGGAATCCAGACCTTCAACACGGGATATTTCATAAATACCACGTGATGCCTTGGCTAAAACAGTTGTATCGATGTCACTGGCCAGTATTGAAACTTTTGGGGCTGGTCGTACCATTTCAAGCCCTTCAAGCATAGTAATGGCGAGAGTATAAGGTTCTTCACCTGTAGAACAGCCTGCCGACCAGACCTTAATACCCTGAGCAGCATCAGGCCGAGCACTTATTTCAGGGATAATTTTTGACTTCATCACTTCGAAGTGATGAGGCTCTCTGAAAAATGAAGTCAAATTAGTGGTAATCGAATCAATAAAGGGGGTAAATTCTGAATCCATATTGGCATCCAGATATTTAACATAGTCAGCAAAACTGGCCAGGCCTAGAGTCCTTATGCGCTTGACCAGTCGCGCATAATACATATCATATTTATCATCTGTTACGATGATACCCGTATGACTATTCGCTATTTTTCTTAGCTTATTAAAATCCTTTTCTGTAAATACGTATTCCCTGGTATTGTTTATTTTTACCGCCATGAGCCTAGATACCCAGGGATTCAGTCAAATTAAGCAATTTGGCTGAATGATTAATTTTATCGGATTCTTTAAGCCAGCTAATTTTCTTTCCCTGTGATTTACATTCATTAATCAGGGCAATTAATAATTGCAATGCAGATGCATCCACTGTTTCGACTGCTGAGCCATCTATCTGTATCTCATCCATTGAAGACAGCTGTTCATTCATTTCATCATACATAACTGCGGCTTGAGCAATACCAAATACATCGGGGAGAGTTAACATAGTCTTATCCTTTACATTACTGACCTCAGCGGGCTTCTCAACTATCAGCTCTTCAGGCTCAGTCTGTTCTATTTCAACCACGGGTTCTTCAACTACAGCTACAACAGGTTTAGCTACTTTATTTTCTTCTACATTCGATTCAAGGACTACTGCTGGATCAACTACAATATTTGCACGACTGACTACATTATCATCATTACCAGAAATCCAGGCCAGAGGATCATGCCCCAGCTTCGGTTCGATCTGAAAATTCGCAACCAGTTTTTTCTTTGCTGCTTTTTTTTTCACTGTTTTTTTACTAACAGCCTTTTTCTTTACTGCTGTTTTTTTTGCCGCTTTCTTTTTTACAGCTGCCATTAATAAGTCCTCCCTAAAATCAAATCATCAACCAGTGAATCAAACTCCTGCGCTGAACGACTAGAAGGCTTGTATTCAAATATTGTTTTGCCAAAACTCGGGCTCTCTGCCAGTAAAACAGATTCTGATATCTCGGTTGGCAACATACTGCTAGCGAAATATTCTTTTAACTTTGCCTTTACCTCCTGTGCCAGACGCCTACGTGCCTGAAACCGTCCGAGGACAATCCATTGTTTATATTTAACACCCAGTGCTTTCTCAAAATTCTTAAGGGTCGCCATTAAATGAGACAATCCCTGCAGTGCGAGATAATCACCGGTCATGGGTATAACCACCTCATTCGAGGCAAACAGGGCATTAACCACTAATAATCCCGAAGAAGGCGGACAATCAATTAAAATAAAATCATACTTGCCTATAACATCCTGCAGAGTATTTTTCAGCAACATGCCTCGAGAAGTACCACCTTCAGCCTTTTCTTCAACTTCTGTCAGACCATAACCGGCCGGTACAAGTTTTAAACTTTCTCTCACCGGATAAGTCACGCTTAGCAATGGCGTACCATTCAGCATCGCTTTTTCGAGACCTTCAATATCTCGCTTTATCAAACCCAGACTGGAAGTTAATTGCCCCTGAGGATCGAGATCAATTGCCAGTACGTCATAGCCTTTTCTGGCTAAACCATGAACAAGATTTAGAGTCGTAGTTGTTTTACCAACACCACCTTTCTGGTTTAGAACTGCAATTACTCTCGTCTGTTTCATTAAAATATTTCAACTATATAACCATTCATTATGATGACATATTCTCAATTGCTGCCAGCTCATCCTGTTCCAGAAGTTTATCTACATTGAGCAATATCACCATGCGTTCATCAACCATAACCATGCCATTCATAAATTTGGTATTTACTTTTGCGCCAAAATTAGGTGCATCCTTTATATTATCCGGATCAATATTCAAAACATCCGAAACCGCATCCACTACAACCCCCATAACATGAGAGCCATCATCTTTTTCCACAGATAAAACAATAATAACCGTGGTAGGTATATATTCCACTTTCTCAAAGCCGAATCTGATTCTCAAATCAATAATAGGAACAACTGTATTTCTTAGATTAAGAACACCTTTTATATAATCCGGCGTCTTGGGAATTTCACGCACTTCTTCCCAGCCTCGAATCTCCTGAACACGAAGAATATTCACACCGTAATCTTCATCACCCAGAGTAAAGCTCAGAAACTGGGTCTGGTCTTCATCGTGATTGATTGAATCGTTTTCTGCATTCATAATTTTGAATAAACAACCTTAAATGTAACATTCCATCTTATCAGGCGCGACGGACCCTGCATTCACACAGCCCATCGCTCATAGAGTCACTCTGTTATAACAGTGAGTCTAAAACTCTTCCCACTCATCATCATTCAATGATGCCTGTGGTGCCGATTTACGTGCCGGCATTTCCCTGACCTGTGCCGTTGGTGGCGCATGCGCTGCTGGAGCGGTTTGAATCTCAGGTGAATAGGATGCCGCGACAGCTGTATTATCTACTCTAAAGAATGCCACCAGAGTATTCATTTCTGTTGCCTTATGCAGTGATGATTCACTGGATGCAGATGCCTGCTCAGCGAGTGCCGCATTTTGCTGGGTAATCTCATCCATCTGAGTAACCGCTTTATTCACCTGCTCGATACCCGCAGACTGTTCCTGTGAAGCCGCAGCAATTTCAGAAATGATATCACCCACCTTTTTAACACTATCAACGATTTCAGTCAGCGTTTCACCGGATTCATTAACCAGCTTACCACCAGCTTCAACTTTTTCACCGCTATCAGAAATTAGATCTTTTATTTCTTTTGCCGCCGTCGCACTTCGTTGTGCCAGATTACGAACTTCGGTTGCAACCACCGCGAAACCTCGACCCTGCTCACCGGCTCGTGCCGCTTCTACTGAAGCATTGAGTGCTAACAGATTTGTCTGGAATGCGATTTCATCAATAACACCGATAATTTCTGCAATCTTGTTACTAGACGCTGTTATTTCATTCATTGCTTCAACAGCCTCTTTGACTACATTACCGCCTTTCTCTGCCAGATCCCGGGTACCGGCAGCCAGCTGATTAGCCTGTACCGCATTATCAGCATTATTTTTAACGGTACTGGTCAGCTCTTCCATACTGGATGCAGTTTCTTCCAGTGTTGATGCCTGTTCTTCAGCACGTTGTGACAAATTATTATTACCTGCTGAGATTTCCTCACTGGAGTTACGAATAAACTCACTGGACTCTCGTATCTTACCAACCACTTCCTGCAACTTGGCAATGGTAGCATTGATGTTATCTTTCACTACACCATAAGTACCCTGATAGTCTTTAGTAATATGATTGGTTAAATCACCTTTAGACATGGATTCCATTACAAATGAAACATCTTCGAAGCTTTCTGAAACTGTTTCAATTAACTTATTAATACCTTCAGCCAGCTGTTTGAAGAAACCGTCTTTACCTTCCATTGAAATGCGTTGTTCCAGATCACCTTCACGTGCTGCCTGAACGATATTCTCGACTTCTTTTTCTACTGCGACTTCTGCGGTACGATCGACCCATTCAACGGCTGTACCGAGACGTTCGCCATTCTCATTAACCACGGGGTTAGCCGCCAGATCGAATGTTCTGGGACCTATCATCAGACGTGTTTGATAAGATGTTTTCAACGATGCAATTAACTGTCGTTGATGATCCGGATTCTTATGGAACTCATCAAAGTTTGCACCGATCAGTTTATCCGCATCAAAATCAGGCAGGTCTGTGCGAATATCCTCTTCTGCGGTTTTCATTAATTTTTTAACCGCATCATTCATATAAATAATGTCACCGCGATTATCGGCCATCATGACACTGCTGTTGACATTATCCAGCGCCACCTTGATGCGCGCCATTTCATTACCACGCTGGCGGGTATCATTCACATCAAAGCCCATCTTGATCTGCATGACTTTCAGGGAACGCATCAGATCACCGATTTCATCTGCTCGCTTGATCTCGATATTACGGGCGAAATTACCGTTTGACAGGTAATCAAATTCAGCCATGGTCTGGTCCAATGCACGTAAAATATCACGAACGACAATCCAGCCAATAATCATGGCGATAATAAGCCCGGCAATACCAATACTCAGCACCTGGAGTTCAGTTACTTCTGCTCTATCTATACGATTTTGTATTAACTCCGTCAATACCGGTGATACTGCATCATAGAGATCGAATGTAGCATTAATAGATTGGGTTGCTTTATCAAAGTAGCTGGTTGAATCCAGCTTTTCAAAATCTTCAGCCAGTACATTTTTTATAAGGGCACTAAACTCTGCCAGGCCTGTATTGGCGGCTTTACCTTTTGCTCCCAGGCGATCTTCGAGAGCGGGATTACTACTAATGGCACTTTTAAGTGCATAGGCAATACCGTTTACTCCAATAGTGGCATAAACATTCAGCGTACTATATTTTTCTTTCAGACCGGGTGCAAAAGCCTCTTTGGAAACAACGCCTGTACCAATGGCACGAATCTGCCCCATTTTATCTGTTACTACGGGAATGCGATTTACCAAAAGATCCATTAGATAAAAACTGTCCAGCTCGGGATCCAGCGTCAAGTTGGATGCATCCGCTACAGAAACAATAAACGAATTTATGGTTTCCATCAGTGCTGAATGGCGGCCAATGCTTTCCTTGGCCGTCAACTGCATATTTTGGCCTTTCAGCGTTTCCCAGGTATTGATAATCTGTTTAAGCTGATCCGTTGATCCTAATTCTTCACCATAGACTTCATCAATGGCCAGAACCGCTTTAAAGTTCTCATCAACTTCCGTACCCTTATTCATTAATCGACTTCTAAATTCAGTCTGGCCACTTAAAAAGCCTGCCGACATGCCACGATGCTGGGGAATATTCTGAATAACATCACGCACTTTATTAAGATATTCAATGCCATGCAGTTCTTTTTTTGCAAACTTAATGCCTCCCTCTTCCAGTACCGTTATCTCGGCCACAAGCGCTGCCGCAACAAGAAAGAACACCAGGCCGGCAGTCGCCAGTTTCTGCCAGACTTTCATCTTGCTGAAAATATTTAAGCGCGTTAACAAAGAGGGCTTCATACTCTTACCCGCATTCATCTGTCCATATAATATTTCAGCCTGGGACACCTGTTCACGGGTCGGTGGTGTGCGCACCGACATGTATTCTTCGATCTTACCGTTTTTGACGATGGGTGTGACATTGGCCTGCACCCAGTAGTAATCGCCGCTCTTGGTGCGATTTTTTACGATCCCAACCCAGGGCTTACCGCTTTTTACGGTATTCCATAAATCTTCAAAGGCAGCGGGCGGCATATCAGGATGACGCACCATATTATGATTCTTGCCGATCAATTCCGCTTCTGAAAAACCACTAATCTCGATGAAATCAGGGTTCACAAACGTCATAATCCCTTTCAGGTTGGTACGCGTGACTAGCAGCGAGCCTTCCTTCATTCTTACTTCATTATTGGTTACTGGTTCATTGATTCTCATCTTTATCTTCCTTACCCTGGGTTAGGCTAAATAAAACTCTACCGTTAGCAAAAGTTAATAGTTATTAGTTAATCGTCGTCTTCATGATCTTCGCTATCTAAAAGCGAAACATCTTCTTCAATATTCAAAAGCTTATCCACATCGACCAGCATCAGCATCTTGTCGCCTGCTGTGGCCAACCCCTGTATGTATTCAATTTCAATCGATGCATCAAAATTGGGTGTTGACTGTATATCACTGGTTTTAGCATTCACCACATCTGAAATCGCATCGACCACAACGCCGACAATGCGTTCTTTTGTACCGTTGACAGACATGACCGACAGGACAACCACCACGGTTGTTGGCGTGTATTCGGCCTGTGGCAAATCAAAACGAATGCGTAAATCCATAATCGGTACTATGGCACCGCGCAAATTCAACACACCTTTTACATAATTTAGTGAATTCGGAATACGTGTGACTTTTTCCCAGCCTCGAATTTCCTGAACACGCAAAATATCAAAGCCATATTCTTCATTGGCCAGGCGAAACGTTAGATATTCATCACCATCCTGTTGCTGAGCATTGTCAATTCGCTCATTAATCTCTTCAACTACTGCTTCTGCATTCTTCATTTTCAGCTCTCTTAATGCTTAACAGACATACGTAACAGGCCAGGAATATCCAGAATCAGCGCCACCGAACCATCGCCCAATATAGTGGCTCCGGAAACACCATCTACCCGGTGATAATTTTGCTCCAGTGATTTAATAACCACCTGTTGCTGACCCAGCAGATCATCAATAAATAAACCACAGGGTTTTCTATCCGCTTCAACCACTACCAGCAAACCATCTTCAAGCTCTTTAGCTTTGGCATTTTCAATACCAAACACACTGCTTAAACGCACAATGGGAATATATTCATCACGTAGCTTGAAGGTCTCACCTTTGCCCGCTACTTTATTAATCATGTCAGAGTTAATCTGGATTGATTCAACAATGGATACCAGTGGAATAATATAAATTTCATCACCGACGATAACTGTCTGCCCATCCAGTATCGCCAGCGTCAGTGGCAGACGAATCGTAAAAGTACTGCCCTTGCCAAATTCTGACTGAATTTCAACCGCACCACCCAGGCTGGCAATGTTCTTGCGAACCACATCCATACCCACACCACGACCAGACACATCGGTAATTTCTTTAGCTGTTGAAAAACCCGCCTGAAAAATCAGCTCGTTAATTTGCTGATTTGATAAATTAGCACCCGGGGGCACCAGACCTTTTTCAATCGCTTTATTCAATACCGCATCAGGATCGATGCCTTTACCATCATCAGTAATCTCGATAACGATATTGCCGCCTTTGTGATAGGCATTTAAATTAATCGTACCGGTTTCATTTTTACCTGCTGCAATACGATCAGCCGGCATTTCAATACCATGATCAAGACTGTTACGCACCAGATGCACCAATGGATCACCAATTTTTTCAATCAGTGTTTTATCGATTTCGGTATTTTCACCACTCATCACCAGATCAATTTTCTTACCCATCTGGGTACTTAAATCACGAACCAGGCGAGGAAAACGACTGAAGGAAAAACTGATCGGCAACATGCGAATCATCATCACGCTTTCCTGCATTTCACGCGTATGACGTTCCAGCTGACCTAAACCATCCTGAAGTTTTTCCAGATTCTCCATGGTAAAGTCTTCACCCAGCAAACTCAGCATAGATTGGGTAATAACCAGCTCACCCACCATATTAATCAGGTCATCAATCTTATCGATACTGACACGTATCGAACTGCTACCCGCATTAGCTGCTTTTTTATTATCCCCGGCAGGTGCTTTTGTTGTTGCCGCTGCTTTTACAGGTTGAGTCGCTTCTGATTTGGCTTCCTCGGCAACAGGCTGCGCCGATTCATTGACGATGGGCGTAAGTGTTAATTTACATTCATCTTCTACCCAGAGAAAAACATCTTTAATAACACTTTCTGCAATATCACCATGTAAAATGATATCCCATGACAGATAACAGTTCTCGGGTTCCAGTGCAGAAAAAACAGGTAATTTTTCCTGATGGGTATTAACTTCAATCTCACCCAGTTCCGCCAGCTCTCTAATAATTCGCAACGGGTCATTACCGGTGAGCATCATGTTGGCATCAGGTTCGAAGACAATATTCCAGCCAGCACCACTACTCGTGCTTGAAGATGATGTGGTTTCAGCGGCAACTTCACCACCACCTGATGATGTGCCCAGTATGGCCTCAAGCTCGGTCAACTGCCGCTTGATGGTGTCTGTATCCGGATCAGATTTATCCTGCTCACAATTCATCATCATGCGCAGAATATCAACTGACTTTAATAAAGAATCAACGGCTTCTCGGGTCACCTGACGACGGCCATCGCGCATTTCATCCAGCAATGTTTCCATCACATGAGTGAAATCAGCAATCCCCTGAAAACCAAAAGTACCACTACCGCCTTTTATAGAGTGAGCAGCCCTGAAGATGGTATTGATGTCTTCACTATTGGCAGCGCCCAGATCCAGCTCCATAAGTCCGGTTTCCATGATATCGAGACCTTCGAAACTTTCTTCAAAGAAAACCTGATGGAACTGTTCAAGATCCACACTCATTTATCATCTCCGTCAGTTTTAGGGGGTATTAACTAACCTAAAACTTTCTTTATTGTGTTTATTAATTGATCCGGATTAAAAGGTTTCACTATCCAGCCAGTCGCACCAGCCGCTTTACCTTCTGTTTTTTTGTCTGCTGCTGACTCGGTGGTCAACATCAACATGGGTGTAAATTTATAATTGGCTTCAGCCCTTAAGTTTCTGATGAAAGTTATACCGTCCATTACCGGCATATTCACATCGGTAACAATCAGGTCAAATTGCTGACTTTTAGCTTTATTTAGCGCATCCTGTCCATCAACAGCCTCAACGACATCATAGCCCGCACCTTTTAATGTAAATGAAACCATCTGGCGCATGGATGACGAATCATCGACCGCAAGTATTGTTGGCATTCTTTCCCCCTCAAATTAAAACGAACGCAATTGTGCACTAAAAGATATAGACCAAAATTTGCGGATATACCATTTAATAAGGCTATCGACCATTAAAGAAAATTATTTAATTATTTTTTCATTAAAAAATCAGAAGCTTTCAGCATATTCTTAATAACATTAAGAAAATTAATGTTTATTTTTCGAAATCAGACTCATCAGGCATATAAATTCACCCCTGAATCTGAACTTATCTGCACCACCCCCTGCTGTCTGTCCGCAGAGCCATTTTCATCGACATCTTCATGCATAAATTGGCCAGCGCCATGATTAAACTCGCCGGTTTCTTCATTCTTTGAATCCGAATACTGGGAAACATCAACATCAGCCAGATTTAAACCCTGCTGTTCAAGCATTTCACGCAATCTGGGTATCGCCTGATCCAGTGCTTCACGAACAGGCGCATGAGCTGATACAAAGCTTATCCTGGCCTGATCCTCAGTAATCGACATTTTAATTTCCAGTGGACCCAGGTTTGCAGGATTGAGTTTGATTTCTGCATTCTGGAAATTACCCTGCACCATCCAGGCAACCCGCTCGGATACCCCCTGTGACCAGCCTGAACTTTGTACAGCTGCGGGAATAAAACTTTTGAACAGAGGTGAATTGGCAGACAGAGCGGGATCAGTCACTGTTGTGGTTGCCAGCTGAGCAGATGACAAAGAAGTCATACCCGGCACCTGCTGCAATAGACTTGCTGTTGTGATAACTGAAGCGACCGAAGAAGGTTTTGTATCCATAGTCACAACCGGTTTAGCCTCTTCGGATTTTATAATCTGTCTGGCTTTGGCTGAAATCTGTTCAGGATTAATTGCTACATCATCAGCAGAATTTAGCACGGGATTTTCTTTCTGTATCACACCCGCATCAGAAACCGACTTGATTCCAGGCCCCGGCTGGGCCAGTGGCATCTTCTCAGCTGGCATTTTTTCTGTCACCTGATCAGCTGATTTTATCGAAGTTTTCACTTCTGTATGATCGGCAACAGCAATAACAGGCACTGCAATACCCTCTTCTGGCAGCGTCAGTTCATCTTTTGAAGTGACCTCAGCTTCAGCCAAAAGCGGCAAATCACTGCCCTCCTGCGGCAGTATTTGTTGATTTTCCAGGCCGTCATCTGTTGTTAGCTGAGATGCATTTTGCGTCTCATCACCCAGTAAAGTCTGTATTAAAAGCTTTGTATCAGCTTCATCCTGAGTAGAAGACGTATCTGATTCAGATCTGACCTGTTTCACGACAGATTCTTTCTCCATATCAGAACCCTGACTATCAGATTTCTCTGAAATAGCTTCAGACTTCTGATTTACATCACTTTTTTCTGCATTTGATGACTCTTTTGCTGACCGTGCCTGATCAATACGCTCATTTAGATGTCGATCAAAACTATGATTATCATCTGTAGTGGATGATGATTCAGAACGACGCGTTGCGTTAGGTGGGACTGTATCAGTTTGTGGGCGATTTAGCGGGCTAATATCCATCATGCTTGTACCTGAGTTATCTGTTCAGATACAAAATTGCAAAATACAGGCCAATTTACTTTTCAGATTTTAAAGAAATCCCCTGGGAAATTCTCTGGGCATGCTCATCCTGTTCTTTCTGCTCCAGGCGTTCTCTGTCACGATATTCCTCTAACTGATATTTCTCAACCACCGAACCCAGTGCATGACTACGGGAACGGCAGGCCAGCCAGAGCTGTTTCTTTTCATCACAGATTTTCTTTTTAAGCTCAACATCCATATAAGCACTATCGATAGTCGTACCCAGATTATCGATAAATAACTGATAATCACGCATTCGCCTCATCGATATCGACTGACGCTGCTGATCCGCAAGCTGCTGCTTGTATTCACCACGATAGGTCAGCAATTGTTGCAATTGCTGCTCGGAAGCCTGCAGCGCCTTTTGCGCTTCAACGAAAATACGCACTGCATCCTGCTCCTTCTGCTCCGCATGGTGAGCAACCGGCTGCATTCGTTTTGAACGTAATTGTTTCACTATACTTTACTTACATCCTGCATTAATCAATCAGGCTGATTCATTAACACTCATCTGAGACAGTTTCATCGATGCCAGCTGAGTTAATTGCTGCTGACTGGCGGTCAGATTCACCGCTTCATTCATACCCTGCTGCATAAAGGTGGCAATTTTCGAACGCATCGCAATGGCTTCATCAATTTCGCTATTAGTACCCTGCTGATAGGCACCGACATTAATAAGGTCACGATTCTGCTCGTATATAGAGTATAGCTGCTTGATACGGTGACTGGACTGCAGCTGATCCGGTTTTATGATCATCGGCATCACACGACTCACCGAAGCCTCAATATCAATAGCAGGATAATGCCCCTGCTCAGCCAGCTGTCTGGAAAGCACAATATGGCCATCAAGAATACCGCGGGCAGCATCGGCTATGGGGTCATTGGTATCATCACCTTCAGTCAACACGGTATAGAAAGCGGTAATAGCCCCCTGCCCGACACTGCCGTTACCGGCTCGCTCAACCAGTTGAGGTATGCGTGCAAATACCGAAGGTGGATAACCTTTGGTGGCCGGTGGTTCTGAAATCGAAAGCCCAATTTCTCGCTGAGCCTGGGCAAATCGAGTTAATGAATCCATCAGCAACAGCACCTGCTTACCCTGATCACGGAAATATTCCGCAATACTGGTCGCCAGCATGGCACCGTGCATACGAATCAGGGGAGGCGCATCGGCTGGAGCCGCCACCACCACTGCTTTTTTGATGCCCTGAGGACCGAGAATATCCTGAACAAATTCCTTCACCTCACGGCCACGTTCACCAATCAGACCGACCACCGTGACATCAGCATTGGTAAATTTGGTCATCATGCCCAGCAGAATACTTTTACCCACGCCGGTACCGGCAAACAGCCCCATACGCTGACCACGACCCACTGTCAGCATTGAATTAATGGCACGTACGCCGACATCCAGTGGCTCTTTAATAGGCTGACGCAATAATGGATTAATAGTCTGGCCTGCCAGAGGCATCGTCGTCTCTGCGACCAGTGGCCCCTTGCCATCCAGAGGACGACCGCGACCATCAATAACGCGACCTAAAAAAGCATCGGAAATTTTAACTTCACTGGAATGACCACCGGGAATAACCCGTGCATTGGGCACCAGCCCCCGACTGTCACCCATGGCCATGAGATAGGTTTTATCTCCCGAGAAACCCACCACTTCCGCTTCAATATGATGATCTCCGGGTGCCACAATATCACAACTGGTACCCACAGCGGCCTGACAACCCACCGCTTCCAGGGTTAAACCCACCATACGCGTGAGTCGACCTTCAACCAGTGGCTCTGGCATCTGTAACTGCTGCTGCTTCTGATTAAGATTATCTAACCAGCGCTGATTATGATTCATCATCATGATGAGGCCTGTCATCGGTTAACTGATCAATCATCTGCTGTATACGGGTTTCCATGGAGGCATCAATATGAGACTGATCGGACTCTATCTTACAGCCGCCCTGAGTAACTGATGGATCTGAAATATAGCTACTGTGTTCTGCGTCAAAACTGATTCCGCTATGTTGTAATAGCGCCATATCTGCAGGATTTAGACGGATTTTAATATCACGTGATTTTATGGGTAAAAACTCCAGAGACTCCTGAATGAGACCCTGAATATGAGCGGCATCGGTAGCGCATTCTTTTTTTAACAACAGACGCATGACCGTTAATGCAACTTCCGTCAACTGACTAATAACAGCCTCATCAAGATCGTCTAAAGGGCGCTCCATAAAACGAAACATACCCAGTAACTGCTCACCCTTTTTATGAATCTGATCCATGCCCGCTTCATAACCTTCCTTGCGTCCTTCTTCCCAGGCCTGCTTTTGCAGCGCCTCGATATCTTCAACGGTTTGTGGTCGCTTGAAACCTGCTTCAGCGCCCGCAATATGCCCCGTCACCTCTGGCATGACCCAGTGTTTTACCTGGCCATCCTCAGTCTTAGACATACTCCTCTCCGTTGCCCTGCTTAATCTGGAGATAATCTGTACTAAACATATTCTTCCCCACTTCCACCCAGTGAAATATCACCGTCATCTGCCAGGCGTCTTGCCGTGGCTAGAATTTCTTTCTGCGCGGCTTCTGCATCCGCCAGTTTAACAGGCCCTCTCGCTTCAAGATCTTCCTGCAACATGGCCGATGCACGTTTGGACATATTCTTGAAAATCAGTTCTTTAATCGAAACATCTGCCGCTTTCAACGCCATGGTCAGGGTTTCAGTTGAGATCTCACGTAAAATCACCTGAATACCACGATCATCGATTTCAATCAGATTATCAAAGACAAACATCATGTCTCTGATGCCATCTGACATTTCAGCATCATGTTCACCAATGCTATCGAGAATGGCAGATTCATCAGATGTATCCATGTAGTTCAGAATATTCGCAGCGGATCTTAAGCCCCCCATCGATGACTGAGCCACATTTGATGATGATCCGGAGAACTGTTTCTCCATAATGCCATCCAGCTCGCGTAATGCAGAAGGGGGTACACCATCCAGTGCCGCGACACGCATCATAATATCGGGACGCGCTCGCTCAGGTAAACAGTTGACCACACCGGCCGACTGATCCGGATCAAGATAGGACAGAACAATAGCAATAATCTGTGGATGTTCGAGACGAATAATTTCGGCCACTGCCCTGGGATCCATCCACTTTAAGGCTTCAAGCCCCTTATTACCTGTACCCATAAGGATACGATCAATCATGCTTTTGGCTTTATCTTCACCCAGAGCATTAATCATCATGTCACGAATATAATCATCCGAGCCTATGCCCATGCTGGTCTGGTTATGCACGCCGCCCATGAAGTCTTCCATCACAAGATCGACCTGTTTTTTGGAAATATGCTCCATGGATGCCATGGCAACACCAATCACCTGAACCTCTTTGGGACTCAGGTGCTTGAGAATTTCAGCCGCCTTATCTGAACCCAGAGACAACAACAACACAGCTGCTCGCTCAACTCCACTGAGGAACTCGGGCTTTTTATTGTCTGCTGGTAATCCGCCTTGTACTTTCATTATGTTTCGTTAGCAACCCATTCTTTAACTACATTTGCAACGCGACCAGGGTCATGATCCACCATCGCCTTTGCAAAATCGACATTATCATCCTGACCACTTGGCATCTTTTGCCGATCCTGATGCTCCAGCTGCCCCATTGCGCCACCTTCTCCTGCGACTAATGCAGGTGGAGGTGGTGGCTTATAGGCGGCCAGATTCTTTACTGTTGGTTTAAATACAGCAAAGATCAATACCAGTATTATAATACCTGCCAGCAATTGTTTACCTAAATTACGTACCCAGGTTTGTTCCAGCAAAGTTTCCTCTGGCAAATCTTCAACCACCTCAGCATCAGCAAAAGAGGCATTAATCACATTCACCTGGTCACCGCGTGCCTCATTATAACCAATGGTTTGCTGAACCAGAGTGATGATACGTTTCAGCTCTTCATCGGTTAACGGTGTACGCTCGACAGCTCCGCTTGAAGATACTTTAGTTCTGTCATCTACCAGTACACCCACAGTAAGACGCTTAATATTGCCTGCACCCTGTCGTGTATGACGGATAGTGCGATCCAGCTCATAATTACGCACTGCATTTTTACTGCTGTTAAGTGGCTTCTGGCTATCTACTGACATACCATCGAGGCCACCAGCACCCGGAACCAGAGTTCCACCCTGAGGTGGCTGATTGCTTAAGGCACCTGGTACACCACCCGCATCCTGACCACCAAAGCTGGCTGTTTCACTGGATTGTTCGCTACGAACGGACTGACGCTGTGGATTGAAAATTTCTTCAGTACTTTCTTCTTCAGTAAAATCGATATCCGCATTAACAGTAGAACGCACTTTACCCAGACCTACAATGGGTTCAAGCAGACGTTCAATACTTTTGGCATAGTCCATTTCCAGTTGCCGACGGTATTCATACTGTTTACCCGTCATCGCCACATTACCCGCGCCATCACCGGAAGTCAGTAAGCGACCACTCTGGTCAACCACGGTTATATTATCCACTGAAAGATTTGAAATACTGGAAGCGACCATATGCGTAATCGCATTTACCTGCTCCTGATCTATGCTGCGTCCACCGTATAAATTCAAGGCCACAGAAGCACTGGGATTTTCACGGTTACGCACAAACACTGAACGTTTTGGAATGGCTAAATGAACCCGTGCAGATTTCACATTACGCATCGTCGTAATAGTACGCGCCAGTTCTGTTTCGATAGCATGATGATAACGGGCACCTTCAACAAACTGTGAAGTACCGAAACTTTGCTCTTCCTGTAATACTTCAACACCTACACCAGTACCTTTAGGTAAGCCCTGAGCTGCAAGCTTTAATCGAGCCTCATGTATACGACCCGGAGGCACCATGACCGCACCGGTTGACTGATCCAGTTTATGAGGTATAGCCGCAGCCTGTAATGCTGACACAACCTCGGTTGCATCACGCGCCTCCAGCCCACTGTACAAAGACGTGAAATCCGGTTGCGCAGCCCACATCGCCAACCAGATTGCCAGAGCAACACTACCCGCAAGCCCAACCAGTAAGCCAATCTGTCTTGGAACAGGTAAGGATGAAAAACCGTATGATGCTGATACTGACATTTTTATTGACCTTCAATAATTTTTTAACTTACAACTTAAGACTAACAACTTAAGACTTTTATACAGGCATATTCATTACATCCTGATACGCAGATAATAATCGGTTACGTACCTGAGTCATTGCCTGAAATGAAACACTGGCTTTTTCCATAGTAATCATTAACTGGGCAACACTGACATTAGGATCACCTTTTTCAAAAGCATCTGCCATTTTACTGGATGCCTGAGAAGCTTCATTAACGGCATTAACAGATTCTTTCAATACATTTGAAAAATCCGTTTTCGGAACAGCATTTTCAATACCATTAAAGGCAGGCGGTTTAGCTGTTGCCTGTGCTTCCATAACACGCATTTGCGCCAGTAATTGCTGAACATTCATACTCGACATTTCACTCACCTCCCGATAACACAATAATCAGATTGTTCATTATTTAAACTGCAATACCTACATCACGCATACGCGCCAATTTATAACGTAATGTACGTGGACTAATACCCAGTCGCTCAGCCGCATATTTTCGACTACCATCACCCGCACGTAGCGCTTCAAGAATTAACTGCTGTTCGCGATCCTTCAGATCACTCACCAGAACCGAATCCTGTGAATCATCCTGAGCCGATTTAACCAGATCACTGTTAAACATTTCCTGCGTTTCGAAAAACACATGCTCGGAACGAATCTCATCTCCATCTTTTAAAATCATCGCACGCTGAATAACATTTTCCAGTTCACGAACATTACCTTCCCACTGATGACTGATCATTTTTTGCTGTGCATCCAGCGTTAAAGAAATAGTCTGATTTGGGCTGGTCTTGTATTTATCCAGCAAACTTTCAGCAATCGGCATAATATCTGTAATACGGTCACGCAAGGCCGGAATAAAAACAGGAAATACACTCAACCTGTAAAACAGATCTTCCCGGAAACGTCCTGCAGACACTTCTTCACGTAAATTTTTATTGGTCGTCGCCAGAACACGGACATTAAGAGAAATTGTTTTACGACCACCCAGGCGCTCAACTTCTTTTTCCTGCAATACACGCAGTAGTTTTGCCTGCAATGAAACATCCATTTCAGATATTTCATCGAGCAACAAAGT